>JACRBO010000624.1 GCA_016219235.1 Chloroflexota bacterium | reverse complement strand
GGGCTGACAGGCATGCCGGCCCGGGCTTGCCTGAGCTGACTAATGAGTCGGAGGCGGTGTGGGCGCGATGAAGTTGGTGCAACTTTGTCCGCACCACTGGCCGGCTTCAGCGACGGGCGTGAGCGGCGACAGAAAGGTCGCCAGTAAGCCGCTGCCCATCAACAATGCAACCATCACGATCGCAGCTTTTCTTCGCAGATTCATGATCGTTTCCTTGTGTGTGAAATGGTGTGAGTTGAGTTTTTCACAGTGGGTATTCAGGCCAGTCGTGTGGGTGACTGGCCGCCCCTGCCACCCCAGTTCACTGAGCGTCTGATTCGTTTGAAATTCTCGTTCATAGGTAAATCTCCTGAACTACGCGGTCTCATAATTGCCGGATGACATCTGTACGCGCTAATCTATCACGTCAAGCCTCACCTCCCGGCCGGCGAGGCAATCCCGCCGATCCACCACTGACACCACTCTGCTTACGGCCCCCAGTAGTCGCTGCCCCATTGGACCGACCCCCATTGCACGGAGCCCCATTGCACGCTGCCCCACTGGACCGACCCCCACTGCACGGAACCCCATTGCACACTGCCCCAACTGACAGGCGTCGTGCCGGTCCATAACAACTGGCTGGCCGTCACACCCGTGTTGGCGCTTTGAGTTGTGGCGCCGTTGACGGCCGCGGCGATGTCCAGATAGCCTGCGCCCGCCGTGGCGGCGGTGTAGCCAGCCCAATTCTTGTTGGCCGTCGCCATCAACCGGTATTTGACTTGATCCGGCGTCAAATTCGGCTCGTCTTGCAGCAACAACACTGCTGCGCCGCTCACCACCGGCGCGGCCATCGAAGTGCCCGACATACGGAAGTACCAACTGTCGTCCGAGCCGGCCACGACGTTAGCCGGATGACTGCTGCTCAAGTTATTGTCGTCGCTCGACAGCAGGCTGACGATGTCTTTGCCGGGCGCGACCAGATCGGGTTTGGCATATCCGTTGGGGGTGCCATAGGCTGAGAACGACGCCACTGTGTCATCGCTAATGCTCGCCGTGGCCTTATCGTCCACTGCGCCCACGCTGATAATGAACGGATCATTGCCGGGCGGGTAAACCGCGTTGGCGCCTGCGTTCCCTGACGAAGCCACCACGACGATGCCGTTGAACCACAGAATCTCGACGGCCGCATCCAGCGGGCTGGTATGATACGATTCGGCCACCGTGCTGTTGAGCGAGAGGTTGACTACCCGAATGTTATACTCGGCCCGATGGTCGTACACCCATTGCAGGCCGGCCACCACGTCGGACATCAAGCCGCAGCCGGTGTCATCCATGACTTTGACGTCGATCAAGTTGGCGCGCGGGGCAATACCCACGTAGCCGTTTCTGGATTCCAGGCCGCTGCCCGCAATGATGCCGGCCACGTGCGTGCCGTGCCCGTAGAAGTCATCGCTGGGCGCAGTGCTGCTGGCATATTGCACGCGCGCCACCACCCGCGATTGGCCGGTTTCGGCGTGAAGATCGGCCGTCTCCACAATGCCGCTGTCGATCACGGCCACGGTCAGGTTCTGGCCTTGCAGATACTTGGCGGTATTCCACGCTTGATCGGCCTTGACCGACCTGGGGTAATTGCTCTTCAATTTGGCCGCATCCTGGCATTGCACACAGCCGCCGCTCAGCGCAATCTGGACATTATCGATCTTCACATACTCGCCGGGTTCCCAATTGGTACTGCGATTCTCGAACCGAATGGTCGTATTGCCGGAGATGAAGGCGCTGATGTCGAAACTGGCAACACCCGATTTACTGCCATCATATGTGCCCAACTGAGTGAACCACACACCATTATTCGACACCAGCACCGACACAGACTCCCACTTATCTAAGCCACTCGTCTCCCAGTCAAAGCTCAGTATGGCCTGAGTGTGTCCGCTGAGATCGGCGCTGCGGGTGATGTTTTCTTCATAGGCATACCACCAATCCAGCCTGAGCTGATCAGCTTCCACGCGCACATAGCCGCCCGCTGCGCCATTGTCGCCGTAGGGATCATATTCCACCCACGGCCCTGACCAGCCACTCAGACCATCACTCCCCGTGTAAGTGACCGCGTCAAATTGATCCTGGACTGTATCAGGCGCATACTGGACCTTCACGTTGTCCACAATGAAACTTTCATCGGCGCTGCCATAATTTTGCGCCACACGAAATCGGATAGCCGTATTCGTTGCGATGAACGCCGAGATGTCGTAGGTCCGCGCCCACGACACGGCCCCCGTAATACCGGTGAAAGTCTCCAGCGCCGTATAAGTCGTTCCGCCGTTGTTCGAGACTTCTACCACCACGCTGTCGTCACTGTCCACGCCAGAGGTTGTTCGAAAATTGAAACTCAGTGTTGCCGCTGCCCCATTAATGAGGTCAACCGAGCGGGCCAGGCTGGGCTGGGTCGCCGTGTCGGGATTGTCGTCTAACCACAATTCGCCGTTGGTGATCATGACATTGCCGGTGCTAGCGCCTGATCCGTTGACATCGGATTCGATCCAGTCGGTCGTCCAGTTCACCGTGCCATCATCGTTCTTGAACTTTGCGCTGCTAAACCAGTCGGCGACATACTTGGGGGCGGAATCGAATTTCACCTTGGCCGGAGTGACGAGCGAATTTCCGTCTGTAACTCCGCTCGTTTCCGCCGCGATCATGGGCAGCCACAGTCTATAGGGCAGCGCGCTTGTCGCCTTGCCTGTGACCGTTCCGGTGACTTGAACATAGTCCAGATAGAACTTGCTCTCGCTTGAAAACGAGGCTGAGCTGAGAAAGCGCACGCCGAGCGCTGGATAACCGTACGGTGCAAGATCATACTGCGCCACCGCGAGCGCTTCATCGGTTGCCGGCCCGGTCAGGCGATCAATCTCCGCCCAGGTCAGGCCGCCATCGTTCGAAATTTCGACGCTGATGTAGTCTGATGCGCTTTGAAAATCTTTGCGACGGTAGGCGAAACTCAGCTCTGCTGTATCTAGTTCAGCCAGATCAACCGTGCTCTGCAAGCCCTTGTGCGCGCCCCGCAGGCGCAGACCTTTAAGCGTACCCACCATGAAATCGGTAACAATGATGTCGCCGGCAGCCGGCCCGTCGCTTTCGCCCACCTCCACCCACGCTTGCCCCCAGCTAGAGTCCTGCCCGCTAAAATCAGCGAAGTCGAAATCGGCGCGCCGCGTCACAACGCCTGACGTGGCGGGCGTTTCACGCGGCTTGGATTCGTCGCTCACTCGGACCATGGGCGCATCGATCGACACCCAGCGCACGCCGTCGGTCCTGGCGAGTTGCGCGACAGCCCGCCCGCTCAATTTCGCGGCAAAAGCGTTGATGATGTGCAGGTCCTGGGTGACTTTGCCGCCGAGCGCGCTGACGGCCCTCTCCACCCGATCATCCTTCGCCGTCTTCTGCACGATCACACTCACGATCCGATCGGGGTCTTGCCTTGCCAGCTGCATCAACAGTGGCTGGATGCGCGCGGCCGTGACCGGCGCCATTGACACGGGCAATAAGGCTAGAGCCAACGTCAGCGCCAGCACACCGTTCAGGATGCGGCCGCCCCAGTTAACGGATTTTGGCGCGGGATGAGTCTGTTTGTGCATAAGCCCGGGTCCCTCCAATCTGCTCGATTACGAGATCACTCGGCGTTTTCTGTCGTTTGGCCCAGCGGCAAGGCCATGAAGAAGGTGCTGCCCCGGCCTTCACCGGCGCTTTCGGCCCAGCTGCGTCCGCCATGTGCCTCCACGATCTCGCGGCACAGCGCCAACCCTACACCCATGCCCCCATAGCGGCGCGTGGGGCTGCCATTGATCTGATAGAACCGCTCAAAGACCTGCGCTAGTTGATCTTCCGGAATGCCGATGCCCCGATCGTGCACGGCCACGATTACCGTGTCCCGATCGATCTTGGCCTGCACCCGAATGGCGGAGCCGTGCGGGCTGAACTTGAGGGCGTTGTCCAGCAGGTTATCCAGCGCCTGCTTCAGCGCCTCCGGGTCGGCAAATAGTTTTCGCGGCGGGTTGGGCAAATCCAGCTCAACTTGAATGGTCTGAGACTGCAAATGTGCGCGCTTGCGCCACGGCTTGACCACCAGTGTCAGCCATTCGGCGGCATCCAGCGGCTGGCGGCACAATTGCGTGGCATCAATCGTGCGCAGCTCAACCAACCGCTCGACCATGAACCGCAGCTGCTCGGCTTGTTTCAACATGATGCCCAGTGCTTGCTGCTGATCGGCCGTCAACGGGCCTAATTCGCGCTCGCTCATCAGCGCCGTGTAGCCATAAATCAGGCCCAGCGGTGTCCGCAGTTCGTGCGAAACGTTGGCGATGATCTCTTCCTTAGCCTGCAGCGCGGTGCGCAGCTGCGTGTTGGCCTGCTTCACCTGGCGATACAACCGCGCCTGGTGCACCGCGATGGCCAGCAGCGTGCCGATCTCGTGCGCCACTTGTCGCTGCTCGGTCTTGAAGGCTTCCACGCGATCGGAGGCCAGCAACAGCGAGCCGACAAATTCCGTCTCCACCATCAGCGGTACGTTAATCAGCGACCGCATCCCGTCCGCGGCCAATTGCTGCTCAAATAGCGAAGGCGCGTCCAGCTGTTCCAGATCGGTCACGCTGAATTCTTCCGTCAGCCGCCGATCTTCGCCAAACTCCACTTCAGCACTGGTACAGGTCTGACGAGGATGAAGATGGGTCGTGCCATTTGCGTCGGCCGCCAACACCACCAGGTCATTCGCGGCCCGACCATTCAGGGTGACCCGCGCCTGTCGGAAGAGCAACAGCGTGCGCAAGCGCGCCAGCGCCGCCTGTGCAATGTCTTCCGGCGACCGCGCCGCCAGGATTGCCCGATGGAGGTCGTTCAGCGCCTGCAGCCGGGTCAGCGAACGGCGCAGCGCCTCTTCATTTTGGCGGCGCTCGGTGATGTCCTCAATCACAATGACGGCGGTGATGGGCAGATGGGGGCGCTCCGTCACGACCGGTTGCACCCGCACCTGCAAGTGCCGGTGCAGAAAAGTGTCGTATGCTTCAAGTTGCTCGGTCCGGCTAACCGGCACCATGGTCAAGGCCCGGCGCAGATACCGGTCCAGCTCGCAATACAGCCCCAGACAGCCCGGATGCAGCAAAGTGTGAAGGCTAAAACCTTGAATTGCCTTCACATCGCCCAGTTGCCAGGCTTCAATGGTGCGATTGGCGCGTACTACGCGGCCCTGATCGTCAACCACGCAGACTAGCTCGGGCAGTGAATCGACCGTCGCCTCCCACTCCTGTTTGGCTCGTTCGACTTTTTCAAATGCCGAGTCAATCTCGCTCAAGTTCGGCAACCCCGCCGTGGATAGTTCAGTAGCTTTGCTTTGCATGATCACACTCCATCGTTGACCTGGCGTTACAGCGTTGCAACCTGACCAGAATCCGGTTAATTCGTGCGCTTTTTCCCAACTATGCTTGTATCACACTTGCCGGGGACATGCGGTGAAGGTTGTGTGGAGTCTATCTGGATGTTCGCTGAATACTACGTGGAGAAAACGTGGAGATGCCGCCAGAAGTGAAACGGCGGGATAGCCGTCGTCCGATCGGGCCGTGGTGGTTAACGGTTTTTGCGTGTTATTCGGCAATGGCGTAACCCACGCCGCGGACTGTGCGGATGAGTTCCCGGCCGGCTGTTGCCTTAATCTTGGCTCGGATGTGGTAGATGTGTGATCGGAGTGTGTCGCGTGTTTCGACGGTAATTTGCTGGTAGCCCTGGACTTTTCGGATCAATTCATCCACGGCGACCACCCGCGGCGCTTCTTCAATGAGATAGGCCAACAGGCTAAATTCAAGCGGGCTTAGGTCCAGCGGCACGCCGTCCAGTGTCAAGACGTGCCGGATCGAGTCGATCATCAGACCCTGATGCTGCACAACGGGCAAGTGGCTATCCGCCGGCAGTTCGCTATTAACTGGCAGATCGGGCCTGGCCGGCTGGGCCAGCTGATCCAGGGCCTGCGCCCGCTTCAACAGCCCGGCCTGCACGCTGCGCCGCAGATCGACCATGCTGCACGGCTTCAGCAGGTAGTCGTGCGCCCCTTGTCGCAGCGCCTGGACAGCCGACTCCAGTGAGCCGTGGGCGGTGATGATGATGACCGGCGTGGCGGGCGATTGCTGGCGCAATCGAGCGAAGACGTCCAGCCCGCTCATGTCTTTAAGCCGCAGATCGAGCAGCGCCAAATCTAGCTCGTGCATTGACAGGACATCCAGCGCGGCCGCGCCGCTGGCGGCCGTAATGATGTGATGTCCGTCGCGCTGCAAAGCCCGCTCAAAGAAACGCAGCACCGCTACTTCATCATCTACAATCAGGATGGTCGATGTTGGCGACATAGGATCATCTCGTTGACAACGCCCGTCATCAGCTGATTATACTTCACGCACCGGGAATGTTACACTGAAGGTCGTGCCGGTCTACAACGCGCTTAACGCGCTTATCTCGCCGCCCAGCGACTGGACGATCTCGTAGCTAATCGCCAGACCCAGGCCGGTGCCCGTGGCTTTGGTAGTAAAGAACGGCTCGAAAATATGTGACAGCACCTCGGGCGGAATGCCGGGGCCGGTGTCGCTTACCTGCAGGCGCACCAATGGCGCGGACGTGCGCGTTCGATCACAGGCTGTGACGATGGTCAACGTGCCGCCGTTCGGCATGGCATCGATGGCATTCAACACCAGATTCATGGCGACCTGCGTCAGCTGATCGGGGTTCAGCAGCAGGCGCGGCAGCTGGCTGTCCCAGTGTTTGACCGCCGTAATTCGTTGTTGCTGCAGATGTTTGCCCACGAGTTGCAGAATGTTCTCCAACAGGTGATGGAGATCGGTCGGCTGCGGTTCCAGTTTCACCGGCCGCGAGAATTCGCGCAGCCGCTGCATCAAATTGGCAATCCGCCGGATTTCACCTTCAATGATCTCCAGGTCCTCACGCAGCTCGGCGGGGTCAACTTCGATATCCAGGCTTTCGCGCAGCACATACAGCCCGCTTTGCACGGCTTGCAGCGGGTTATTGATTTCGTGCGTGAGCGACGCCACCAACCGGCCCAGCGCCGACATCTTCTCCGCGTGGATCACGCGCGCTTGTGATTCCTGCAGCTGTTTACGGTGTTCACGCTCGGCTTGAAAGAGCCGGGCATTCTCAATGGCGATGGCGGCTGAAGCCGCCAGCCCGGCCAGCAGGTCTCGATCTTGATCGCTGAAAACGTCATCACGCCGGTTAATCGCTTCGACCACGCCCCACACCCGTTGCTGCGAGACAATGGGCACCGCCAACATTGCGCGGGTCGTGTAACCCAGCAGCGTGTCGGCCCCATTCCAGAAACGGGGATCGTGCTCCGCATCTTGCACGACGACCGGCTGGCCTTCACGCGCCACCCAGCCCACAATGCCCACCGTCATGGGCTGCCGCACGCCCATCAACCGTTCGGAATTGTCGCCGGCTACGGCCGCAAAAACCAGCTCATCTCGGTCTGTGTCGCGCAGCAGCACCGCAGCATGCTCGGTGTTCAGCAGGTTTTGGATCTCGCGCACCACGGTGGCCAGCACCTGGCGCAAATCAAGCGAGGCTGTCAGGGCCTGGCTGGCCATGTTGAGCGCGGCCAACTCGCGGGCACGCCGGGTCAGATCGGCGTTCAGCTGCAAAATCTTCTCGGCGGCTTTTTTGCGCTCGGTGATGTCGCGCCCCACGCCTAACACACCGGTCGGGCGACCCTCAGGGTCGCGCACCAGGCTAAGCGTAAGTTCACTCCAGTGTGAGGTGCCGTTGCTGCGATAGTATTCCAGTTCCAACGTCCGCGACACGTGATAATCGGGCTGGAGCAGATTGTCTGGTGTCAGGTCGCGGGAAAAGAACTGAGTCACAATTTTTTGGGAAGCGGGTGTGAGCAGTTGGCGCCGTGAGTACAGCCCCCGGATTTCTTCAATGGTGTAGCCCAGACTGCGCTCAACGGCCGGGCTGACGTAGAGCAGGTTGTAGTGCAGGTCCATCAACCACACCGCATCGCTCATGTTCTCGGTGATCAACCGGTAGCGCTCTTCGCTGTCGCGCAGGGCGGCCTGCGCACGCGCGCCGCGCACCAGGTGCTGCACGCGCTGCCGCAAAATGACGGAATTGATGGGCTTGTGGATGAAATCGGTGGCGCCCGCTTCGAACGACCGTGTAATCGAATCCATGTCGCCCAGCACCGTTACCATCAGGATTGGTATGTCCGCATATCCGGGCAGCTGCCGGATCTGGCTGCAGGCCGTCACCCCGTCCATGACGGGCATCATAATGTCGAGCAGAATCAGATCGAGGCGCTGCTCCTGACAAATCGCCAGGGCGGCAGCGCCATTGGCCGCCTCGATCAGCTGGTTGCCATCCCGCCGGAGTGTCAACCTGAGAATGTCGCGGAGATCAGCGTCGTCATCCACGATCAGGATGCTGGGCGCGAGCGCCGGCGGCTCGGTATTCAAGACCGTCGGTGTGCGGTCCGCCGTCAGGTGCTCAGTCGCGGTCACAGTCAATTTTCCAGCCATAGGCTGCCTCGCTGCGGGTCGGCACTAATCAGTCTGAAGAATGAGTTCACCACTAAGAATATAACATGGAGCAGGTTTTGCTCGCAAAAGAACCATGTACATTGCATGAACGTTACGTGGAGTCGATCGCCGACCCCGGCGGCGATACGCCGATCTGGCTTCGGGGAGCGCCTTTGGTCACTCGACCAGGGCGTAACCAACGCCGCGTACCGTGAGCACCACGGTGCGGCCGGTGGCCGCCTGCGCTTTGCGCCGGATATGGTATACGTGCGACCGGATTGTCTCGGCGGCCTCGTGAACGTCGCTGACATAGCCCTGTACCTCGCGAATCAGTTCTTGCGGAGGCACCACGCGCGGAGCTTGGCTGACCAGGTAAGCCAGCAGATCAAATTCGGTGGGGCTTAATTCCAGCAGCACACCATCCAGCGTGATGACGTGCCGATTCGAATCGACGATCAGGCCGCTGTGCTGCAAGAACCGATCGGTCTGATCTGCCCCGGCGGGCGTCTCAGACCCGATCGGACTGGCGGCCAACCGGCGCAACTGCACCTGCTCCTGACGCTTGATCAGCCCGGCGCGGATACTCTCGCGCAAATCGATCGATTTGCAGGGCTTAAAGAGGTAATCGTGCGCGCCACACCGCAGCGCCTCCACCGCCGATTCCAGCGACGCGTGCGCGGTCAAGATAATGACGCTGGTGGCGGGCCAGCGCTGCCGCAATTGCGCCAGCACTTCCAGCCCGCCCATGCCTCTCATTTTTAAATCCAGCAGGACCACGTCGAATTCTTCAATCGCCAGCCGTTCCAACGCCGCTTCACCACTGGGCGCTGCCGCTACCTGGTAGCCCTCATGCGTCAGAAAGCGCTCCAGAAAATAGCGAATACCATCTTCGTCGTCGACGATCAGGATCGCTGGACGTTGATTGGGGCTGCTCATGTGGCCTCTTTGAAGTCAGGCCCGGCATTCACCGGCAACTGAAGAGAGAAAGTCGTACCCACACGCTGGCGGCCCGTCTCGATCACTGTGCGGTTACAGGCCACCGCTGAATCTTCACGGATCAAATCCCGGTAACGGCAATTGTCGCCGCAATGACACGGAAAAGCAAATGCGCTGACGGGTTGGGGTGGTCGCATCTGGGGCCGCATTGATCGGTGATTGATCCTCGCCGTCAGGCTGCGATGGTGTGTGGTGTGGGCCGGCTGGATTCAGCCGGTAAATCAAACCGAGTACCCTGGGGGTACTCGGTTTAGTTTTGCTCCGCAACCAAGACTCGAACTTGGAACCCATCGGTTAACAGCCGATTGCTCTGCCGATTGAGCTATTGCGGAATGTTGCCGGCTTGTCTCGCGCGCGAGATTATACCACAGGCGTTGTTTGCGTCAAGCAACCGCCGCACCTGAATCGTATTCGGCGGCGTAGTCGGCCTGCGCGGCTGCGATCACTTTGGCGGCTATTTCATAGCCATATACGGCCTCGATTGTCACGTCGCGACTGAAGGCCAGCAGGTCTTCACCCGGTTTCATTTTGTACGTCATGAAGTAATGCCGCAGTCGTTCGATCAACTTGGCCGGCACATCGCTCAGATCAGAGGCGCCGGCCCACACCGGGTCTTTCTCCAACACCGCGATGATCTTGTCGTCGGCCTCGCCGTGATCGACCATGCGTAGTCCGCCGATCACGCGTGCGTTCAGCAGAATCTCCGCGCGGTTGATGGCACGCTCGCTGAGCACGCAAATATCCAGCGGATCACCATCGCCGTGCGTGGCGGTCTGCGACAACGCGGCCACGCGTGACGCGCAGTATGTGCGCGGGATGAAGCCGTACAGCATCGGCGGGAGCGAGGAGGTCAGCTGCGGCCGATCGACCCGGAGATAGCCGCTGGGTTTATCCACCTCATATTTCACACCATCGAACGGCGTGATCTCGATAAAGGCGTGCACCAATCGCGGCGGATTGGGGCCAATCGACAGACCGTGCCACGGATGCGGGCGAAAGCGCTCGAAGGGTGTGGGCGTCATGCTGTCGCTCCAAAATGAAAGCCGCGCCGTTTAAGGCGCGGCTTGTTGGACTATTCAGCCAGATAATCGCGCAGCTTGCGGCTGCGATACGGATGGCGCAACTTGCGCAGCGCTTTGGCCTCGATCTGGCGGATGCGCTCGCGCGTGACGCCGAAGAACTGGCCCACTTCTTCCAGCGTGTGGCTTTGCCCGTCTTTCAGGCCAAACCGCATCTCCAGCACTTCGCGTTCGCGCTCTGACAGTGAATTAAGAATCGAGACAACTTGCTCTTTCAGCAGTTGATTCGACGCGGCATCCACCGGCCCCAACACCGATTCGTCTTCGATGAAGTCGCCCAGCAATGAAGATTCTTCCTGCCCGACCGGTGTCTCCAGCGACATCGGTTCCTGGCTGATGCGGATGATGCGCCGCACTTTAGTCGCCACGCGCCGCAGTTTGCGCTCCAGGCTGGTGTCCAGCGGCTGATTGGCCATCCAGGCCGCTTGCACGGCGGCGGTTTCTTCCGGCTCCAGCATCCCCAACTCGACGGCCACTTCTTCCGACGACGGCTCGCGGCCCAACTCTTGCATCAACTTGCGTTGGATGCGCAGCAACCGGTTGATGGTTTCCACCATGTGGACCGGAATGCGAATGGTGCGGGCCTGATCGGCAATAGCGCGGCTGATGGCCTGTCGAATCCACCACGTGGCGTACGTGCTGAATTTGAAGCCTTTGGTGAAGTCGAACTTCTCTACCGCGCGTAGCAAACCGATGTTGCCTTCTTGAATCAGATCGAGAAACGAGATGCCGCGCCCGATGTAGCGCTTGGCGACGCTGACCACCAGGCGGAGGTTGGCGCGCACCAGCGCCTGTTTGGCGCGCACGGCCTGACCGGTCCGGTCGGCGATGACCTCGGTGAGTGACTGATTGATGTGCCGCGTGTCGGGCAGCGATTTGGCAAACGCGCGGGCTTGCGGCAGCACGCCGCTTTTCTTGACCACGTGAGCCAGCAGCCAATCTTGCGACGGCACCGGCAGCAGGTAGATTAACACATAGGCGTTGTATAAGTGGCCTAACGCATCATGCCAATTCTGGGCGCGTTCATGCCGGGCGTTGGTTGAGTGCGGCTGCAATACCGACGGTCCCGGCGGGATCGCGCCCGTCCGTAGGCAGCGCGCTTCCTCGATCATGGCCGCCAGATCGATTTTCTTCATGTGCGCTTTGTGGCCGGCCTTGTCCAGCTGCTGCCAGGCTTCCACGAAATCTTCGTAAACGCCGATCATCAATTCGTCGGGGTGCGGGGTCTTCTTGTTCTGCTTATGCAGGCGCTCGCGCACCTGCTCCAGTCGTTCGGGCGAACCCATCTGAATGGCCAGCCAGACTTCCTGCTGCGATTCCAACAGCCGCACCTGGCCGATCTCTTTGAGGTACATGCGCACCGGATCATCGCCCAGATCGGACTCGATCGCCAGGGGGGCATCGTCGTCGTCCTCGGTCTCGATCT
>JACRBO010000621.1 GCA_016219235.1 Chloroflexota bacterium | reverse complement strand
GGTCGGGCGGATGTACACCTGATCGGGGATTTCACAGGCCGCCGCCAGCGGCTCGACGAAGACGGCTTGATCATCCGTAATCGAATCGGGCAGCGGGTGCAGATTCTCGAATGGCAGCACCGTGTAATCGGCAAACGTGCCGCCGCGGCGATCGATGCCCAGCGTGGTGCGATTAGGACAGTGCGTCGGTCGATTGGCGCGGCACGTCTCGCACACGCCGCAGGCCGCGTTGATCTCGCCGGCCACTCTGCGCCCGATCAGATCCTCGCGCCCGACGGCCTGCTCCACTACGCCGACGAATTCGTGGCCGGGCACGCCCTTGAAATTCATATAGCCTTTCACCAGTTCCAGATCGGTATTGCACACGCCGGCGCGCAGCACGCGCACCAGCGCCTCGCCGGCCGGCGGAATCGGCATGGGATAGTCGGTGTCTAATCGCAGCCCGTTATCGATGACTAATGCTCGCATGATAATCCTCACACGTGTTGCCTGATGCGTGTTCCGTGTTTTTCACGCACCACGCATCACGTTACTGAATCTTATCAACTCTTCCTGCACAAAGCATCCTGAGCGGAGTGGCGGGCGCATTCTGAACGGAACGTAGTGAAGTCGAAGAACGTGCCCGCCACGTAGTCGAAGGAGCGTTGCCCGCGTAGGGCAAGTTATCAAATCTCAACCGCCGGATTTTCTTCACTCAACACCTTGATTTCGACACTGGCTCCACCGCAGTACATTCCGACCAACGTCGCGACATCGGCGCTGATGGTCTCCACATCTGCGCGTGTCACCGGCGGCAGGCCGTCGATATTGATCACGACCGCTGTCGTCGTGCGCTGCAACTTCGTAAACTCGCCCTGCCGCCACGTCCAGCGGCGCGTCATCACCGGCGGCACGGCGCGTGAGGGTGACGTCACATAGAAAATGATCTCGCCGGGCAGCGGATGTTCAATCGGGCCGCCGTTGAGCGGCAGAAATTCTTCATGACCTTGCGCGTAGCCTAAGGCTAATTCATCATCGGCGTGCAGCAGATCGATCGCGTGACCACCAATCGGCGCCAGGTAGCGCAGCGACGCGCTGTTGCCGATGGCGGCGAGCGTGTTGATGTACGGCAAGCCTGCGCTGAGCGAAGTCGAAGCGTCTTTGCGCCGCACGCGCTTCACCAATGACTCGATCGCGCTGGGAAAATCAGTTGGTTTAGCGCCAAAAGCACGATAGGCTTCTCGCCACGCCGCGATGTTAGGATGCGCGGATACGGGATCAAGATCGGCCCGCTCGCGGATCGTTTTCTGCGCGCCCGCGAGCAGGCGGGCCACCTCGTCGATGGGCGGCTCGATGTTGATCGCACGCCGCGCGATGACCAGCCCGCGCACATAGCCGGGATAGTTTTGGAAGATTTGGGGATCGATGCGATAGATCATAATGAGTAACGAGTAACGAGTGACGAGTGATGGTTGACATTGTACCCGCGTTGACTTGAAAACAAAAGAGCCGACTTTATCAGTCGGCCCCTTTGTTCATTGATCATTGTTCATTGGTCATTGTCACGCCGTGGCCGTTTGCGGCTTGCGGCGGAACCACGTGCGCCACTCGCGATTTTCCCAGACCACCAGCAACTGCGAAGCGACGAAGATCGACGAGTACGTGCCGCTCATCAGGCCGATCAGCAGGATGATGACGAAGTTGTGGATCGTCACGCCGCCGAACAGCGCCAGCGCCAGCATGGTGAAGAACATCGTCAACTGCGTTACCAGCGAGCGCGCCACAGTTTGCAACAGGCTGGCATTGACGATGACTTCAAACTTCTCACCGCGCCGCTTGATGAGGTTCTCGCGAATGCGGTCGAAGACCACGATCTTGTCCTGCACCGAGAAGCCCAGCATGGTCAACACGGCCGTCAGGAACAGCGAGTCAACCTGCCAGCCCAGCAGCTGCCCGAACAGCGCCGCCGAGCCGATGATCACTACCACGTCGTGGAGCAGACCCAGGATGGCCGCCACGCCATAGCGAATGGAGTGGGGCACCTGCCGGAAGGCAAACCACAGGAACAACATGATGACGATCGTGGCGATGACGATGACCTGCACCGCGCTTTGCACGACTTCCGCGCCGATCGTCGGGCTGACCGAACTAAATTCCAATTCGGTGACGGCCCCGTACTGAGCGCGCAGCGCGGCCAGAATCTCATTCTTGGTGGCGTCTTCCATCGTCTTGGCGCGGATCTGCAGGCCGTTGGCCGACAATGTCTGCACCTGGCTATCCGGGAATCCGGCGTTGCTAAAGACCAACTTAACGTCGGCGGGCGGCGGAGGCGCGGCCTCAAACGAAACCTTGAGCAGCGAGCCGCCCGTAAAATCGATCGCCAGCGGCAGACCAAACAACAGCAGCGCGATCAAGCCCGGCACCGTCAACAACATCGAGAATGCGAAGAACCAGTAGCGTTTACCGACAATATTCCACATAGGTGTCTCTTTTCCCTGATTACGCGCCGAACAAGTTCGTGCGGCCTTCCAGATCGACGTTGTCCGTGATGAGGTGCAGCACGGTGCGCGTGACCTGGATTGAAGTGAACAGGCTGATGAACACGCCGATGCCCAGCGTCACGGCGAAGCCTTTGACGATGCTGGCTCCGAAGTTGTTGCCGAACCACCACAGCACGACGCAGGTGATGAGCGTGGCAAAGTTCGAGTCGCGGATGGAAGTCCACGCGCGCTCGAAGCCCACTTCCACGGCGATGTTCAACCGGCGGCCGTGGCGCAGCTCTTCTTTCAATCGCTCGAAGATCAGTGTGTTGCCGTCCACGGCCACGCCGACCGACAGGATAAAACCGGCGATGCCGGGCAGTGTCAGCGTGACGGGCAGCAGCCGGAAGATCGAGAACGTGATCAAGCCGTAGAGCGCCAGCGACAACACCGCCACGAAGCCGGCAACCCGATAGTACATCAGCATGAAGAAGGCCACCGTTGACAGGCCGATGATGCCGGCGATGACACTGGCGCGGATCGAATCTTCGCCCAGCGTCGGGCCGATGGTGTTACTTTGCACGACCTTCAGCGACACCGGCAGCGCGCCGTAGCGTAGCAGGTTCACCAGGCGGTTGGCTTCATCCACGCCGCCCTCACCGACGGTGATAACGCCCTGGCCGTCGGGGATCTGGCTTTGAATCCGCGGGCAGGACTGCACCACGTTGTCCAGCACAATGCAGGCCGCGCTGCCGATATTGGCGGCAGTATACTGCGCAAAACGCTGCGCAGCGTCGCTGTGCAATTGGAAGGCAACTTGCGGCTCATTGTTGCCAACGCCGCCCAGGGTCACGCCCAGGCGCGACGGCTCCAGATCGCCGCCGCCCACGATGACAGTATAGACTTTGTCAGGAATCGTCGCGGTGAGAGGCAGTGTGCCGCTCAACACGCCCGTGCCCGGCGTAGTCGTCGCGGCCACGGTGGGTGAGGGGTTGCCCGTCGTGCGAATAACGGTCCCATCTTCGAAGAAATCCTGGCCGTTATCGGTCCATTCCAGTCGACCGGTCTGTTGAATCAGCGCAATCGCGTCGGCGGGGTTATCGACGGCGGGCAGTTCGACGAGCAAGCGGCAGTCGCCTTGCACCTGCACCACCGGCTCGGATACGCCCAAACCATTGACACGGTTCTCAATAATCTGGCGGGCATTATCCAGACGTTCGGCCATGTTTTCAGTGCCGCAATCTTCGGCTTCCAGCAAGACCTGCGAGCCGCCGCTCAAATCCAGCCCCAGCCTCACGCGAATATCGCGGTTCAGGGCGTCGATGCGATCGGCCGGTGTCAGCGCCACCAGCGAGGCTAGCACTATCAATACGACAGTGATCACCAACCAAATACGAGTACGTCGCGACATGCAAACTCCTGTTTCATACAACAAAGTCGCCGGCAGATTAGGCCGGCGCGACCTTCAAGCGGGCGAGATTATAGTCTAAGCCCATGTATCTGTCAAAGATTGTGCGATTATTGAGTACAACGCAAAAGTGTTGGTGACTTTTCGATTGCTCCCGCCGCTGCCCGAAGGGCGTGCCAAATCCGGCGGCTAAAGCGCTGGATTTGGCAATCCATCACGAGCAGACCGGGAAAACGGAAAGCCGCCCCAATTGTTGCGATTATTCCGTGGCGTTCGTCAGGAACTTAACCACGCGCTCGAGCACGTCCTGCGGAGATAGATCGTCGGTCGATAAGTACAAGTCACACGCCGAAAACGCGCTGCTCAGGCGGCGCAGCTGTTCCGATAGGTACTCGGCAGTCCAATCGGCCCGGCGCTGACGCGCGGCGATCGTTTCCAGCCGCGCGTCGAGGTAGATCATCACATCAGGTTGGCCGCGCCTCTTCCACAGATCGAGTATGCCCGAGTGTTCCTGCGCGACGACGCGCGCCCCGGCGTAGCCGCGCGCCCACAGGCCGCGCACCAGCGTGGTTTTGCCGCTGGCGCACGGCCCGACGATGACGATGTGCAGGCGATGTTGCTCAGTCACGATACCGGCTGCCTAATGGCGAGTGAACATCCGCTTGAGCAGGTTCTGGCTGGCGACGCGCGGCCCGGTGTGATTGACGGCGCCGATCTTGCCCAGCGTTTCCAGCGTGGCAAACACCACCAGCGTATCGTTGAGGTGAATGATCTCGTCGTACTGCGGATGCAGGTGCATGTGCTCGCCGGTGTTGTGCATGATGATGGTCATATCGAATTTGCGCTCGGCCTCTTCCATCGTCAGGCCGGGCAGCGGCGAATCGTGCGTAATGGTGATCTGGCTGACGTGCAGCAAAGTGTCGCCCACGTAAAACGAATACTCGATGTGGGCGCGCGTGGCCGCCGCCGCAAAGGCCGGGGCCGCCAGCCCCGAAGCGCTGAAGGCGGTGTGAATGCCGAAGCCGCGTTCGATTTTCTCGGCCAGATCGGCGTCGAACATGCGCAGCACCACTTTGATGTCCGGCTTCATTTCGCGGGCATCCAGCGCGATGTCCAGATTGGTCAGATCGTCCTGCGTGCAGCACACAATCGAGGTGGCGCGTTCCAATCCCGCTTTGCCCAGCACGTCGCGCTGTCGCGCATCACCAATGATGACGGGCACATCGAAGTGGCGCGCCAGTGAGATGAAGGGCTTCTTCTCATCCTGTTCGATGGCGACGACGGCTTGCCCGAATTTGAGCAGCTGCAAAATCACTCGATAGCCCAACTTGCCCACACCGCATACGATGACGTGATCTGAATAGAGACTGGCCAAAGCGACCTCCCACTCCTGCCCGCGCGCCGATCGATTGAACAGCTTCACGCCCAGATTGGCCGCGCCCGCGCCCAACCACGCCAGCCCGACGACGGGCATGATGAAGAAAAACATCTGCAAATACCACGGATCTGGAAACGGCGTATTGGCCTGCAAGAAGATCATCGCCAGTACCAGGAAGATGGCTTCCACGGCGGACGGCGGATCTTGCACACCGGCCAGCAGCGCCAACTGCCAGTACGCCAGACCAAAGATGCCGACCAGCGCAAAGAAGATCAGAATCGGGCGGCTGAAGGCGCGCAACAAGACGCGCGTATCACGCCAGTTTTTCTTGAGCGTGCGGCTGATTCTCGACGAGGCGGTTGATTCGGGCGTTAAGATAGTCATAGAACAGCGCCGCTGGAACAGCGCCGCCCCCCGCCGATCGATGATACGGGTCCGGCGGGAGGCGGAGATTAATCGGGGCGGCGATTAGCCGGCGAGTGCGGCCAAAATCATCACGAAGCCGGCAATGCCCAGTACGATCGAGCCGGCGGCCATGATCAGCAGTTGGCGATCAAGCCCGCCCAGCGTTTCACTCGTGCGCCTGGCCACGCGCGGCGTTGCGCCGGTCGATTGCGGCGGGCGCGGCAGCGTGGCGGTGACTTTCGGCACCTGCAACGTATTGCCGCGCTGCGAGACGATGGTTTCTGATGCCTGCGGCGGCATCGGCGGATCGACCAGGCGGCGCACTGCCGGGCTTTGTTCTTCCGTCGGGATCACGATGGAAGGTTTGATCTGCGTGGGCGCAGGCCGTGCCGGCGGCACGATGCCAGCCAGCGTTGCGTCGGGATCGAACTTGGGCGCGGGTTGGGGCGCAGTCTGCGGCGGCAAGGTGACGTCGGTCTTGGCTTCAACCTTAGGAGCCGGTGGACTGATCGGCGTTGCAGCGGGTTCGGGCTTAATCTCGACGATCGGCGGGGGTACGTTTATCAGGGTCTCATCGGGTTTGATTGCGGCCGCGGGCGGTTCGGTGCGAAGCGGGGCGATCGGTTCCGCCGCGGGCTGTGGCGTCACTTCAACCGATGGGATACTGACTATTGGCGTGACCACCGGCTGCGGTTTGGGCTTTTCCAGCAAGCCCAGCGCTTCGGCGCACGACAGGCAGATCATGGCGCTGCCCGGCCCTTTGCGCGGCACGGCGTGGACGGCGCAGACGTAGCGCCCGCAGTTGTTACTGCACATGATGCTGGCCGGGCGCGGATTATCGGGATCACACAGCGCACACACAAAGGCGGCGGAAACTCGTGACATGGTTCAACTCCTTCAACAACCCGATCGGTGTTAACGGCTCGATCGGCGTGTAGTTTAGAGCGGCATGCTGACATTCAGCCAGCGGACATCGTTGCGTTGATCGAATTTGCTGATCGACAGGACGACCAGACTGATGTCGTCAGCCGGGCGGTGTTCGTCCAGCGCCAACGCCCGATCGAGCAAGTCGCGGGCGATCTGGCGCGCTGTCAGGTGATGGGGAATCAAGTCACGCATCGCTTGCAGCACATCCAGCGACTGGCCGGTCCGCTCGCCGGCGGCGATGAGGCCGTCGGTATATATTACCACAATGGTTGCCGGGGCGAGCGGAATTTCGGCAATGACGGGTTTGGTGCCTTTGTGCACGCCCACCGGGTTAGACGGCTCGTCCAGCAGGCGCGGTTCGCCGTTCTGCGACACGATGATGGGGCAGTGGCTGTTGCGCGACAGCACCAGCGTGCGCGATTCCAGATCGACCGAGGCGATATTGAGCGTGGCCGAGACTTTGCCCGATCGCTGGGTGTACAGATAATCGTGGGCGGCGCGGGCCGCGGCGCCATCGCGGACGCCTTCGACCAGCAGCGAGACGGCTTTGCGCGCCACCATATTGCTGATGGCTTTGGCGCTACGGCCGGAACGCTGCCCGTCCACCACGACAATCGAAATGCCGCCGCCGGGACGTTCGATCGTCTCGATCGTGTCACCGCTTTCTGGCACGGCGTATTTGCGAACTTTGGCGACGGCAATGTCTAAATGCATGATCGTGGTGCGTGCTGCGTGGTGCGTGATTAGCTGACGGACCACGCACCACGGCTTTCACTCACTCTGCAATGCTCAAGGTCACATACACGTTGTCTTGCTCCAGCCACGCCAGTTCAAATTCGGCGCGTGATACACCGATCGGTGCTTTATCAAACGCCGGGTCGTTCAAGAATACTGTCAGCGGGGTCAAGCCGATGACGACCACGGCATGGCGCACATCCTCTCGCCAGTAAGACAATTCGCTGGTTCGGACCGGCACGATGCAAGGCTGCCTGGCGGTGAGTTGCTCGTTCAGCGTGTCGAGTGTGCCCTGTTCATAGACTACAGTCAGGCCAAGTTGCCGCAGGTTGCGGCCTCGCGAGACAGGGGTGCCATACGGCGTGAGTCCTAACAGTTGGCCGATTTCTTGATAGGTGTGCGCAACGCTCAAATACTCCAGCACCATCGATACGCACACCGCCAGACAATCGGCTTCGACACGCTGTGGACGATGCGGCACAGGCAGCAACCTGGGCATCATTCACTCTCGTACCCGACCGTCCGATAGTCGGCTGGAGTCTCGTGAATAGTGGCTCGATCAGGTGGGTATTTTCCGGCTAAGTTCAACGCGCGTTGGTCGATTTGAGCGCGTTGCTCAGGTGTGAGCGAAAAATCGCCAGTTTCGGCGTCAACATCCACACTCCCCACTTGACCAAGATTGCCCCAGCCTGGCAGCGATAAGTAGGCTGGCACACGCCACACCAATCGATCAGACAGGACCAGCGTCGGCCAATCAGCCCAGATTTGCAGGCTCACTTCGTCCATGAGGAAGCGCTGCACTTTCTTTTTAGCGGCTTGCGCTGTGACTTTGATGTCGGCTGAGACCTTGACCTCGAATTCAAAGTGGCCTAGATCAGGAATGGTTTGTTTTTCAAGCAAGAGGGCCATGCTGTCGCCTCCTTAAACACGCTTAGCTGTGAAGCATTCACTAAGCCGAAAACACTTCTTCTTGAAGCGTATATTTCTTCAACGTCTTCATATTCACCGTCACGCCGAGACCGGGGGCAGTGGGCACAGACAGCGTCGAATCGGGGTTGAGCGTGAAGGCGGGTTCGGCGATGTCTTCAATGTAGTAGCGATTGCTGGCGCTGATGTCGCCGGGCAGGGTGAAGTTGGGCAGTGAGGCCAGCGCCACGTTGCCTGCGCGTCCCACGCCTGTCTCCAGCATGCCGCCGCACCAGACGGGCTGGCCGTAGCTCTGGCATACATCGTGAATGCGGCGCGATTCCGTGAAGCCGCCCACGCGCGCCGG
>JACRBO010000635.1 GCA_016219235.1 Chloroflexota bacterium | reverse complement strand
CTTGCGATCGGTGATGTCGGCCAGGGTAAACGATAGGCCCGTCGTCTCACCCTCGGTATCGAACAGGGTGCGCGCCGTCAGCGCCATCCAGCGGCGCGTGCCCGGCATGGGCCAGGCCAGCTCGGCCCAGTAGCTGACTTCTTCGCCGTCGAGCAGGCGCGCGCAAATGCCCGTCCAGCGCTGCCGATCGAAATCGCCGAGCGTCTCAAGAAACGGTCGGCCCAGCAGCTGATCGGATTGCAGGTCGGGGCGCTGCGTGGTGTGCGCCAGCACATCCCAGGTGCGGTTACACTGGATCACGCGGAGAACTTGATGGAGGGGGGACTGGGGTTGATCGAGACTATCGACTACATCGTGCCAGATGTCCGTTCGCATAACGGCCTCGCCATTCGCCGCCGATGGCCTCACCGGGGCAGTCTGCCTGATGCCACGGTTGGTCACGATTGAACACGCGTGCCTTCCAGATAGCTGCGCAGCATGGCGATGGTGTAGCGGCGATGCCCGCCCGGCGTGCGATACGGCACGATTAGCCCGCGCTGCTCCATGCGGCCCAGCGTGTTCACGCTGACCCGTAAGAACGCCGCGGCCTCCTTGGCTGTCAGCAGTGAATCGAAGTTGGGCGTGGTTTGCATTGGCTGGGCAAAGACTGTGTTATTCATATCTGACCTCAATTGGTTGTGCCTGGGTTTAGCCGATTATCAAGTTGGCTTGATTATGGCACATGAGGCGGCCTGATAACATTTGATATTCGTTGGCAGAGTGTTGGGATTTTGTTGGTGAGGCAAGCACATAACACCAACCCCATGCTTGAATCATAGCCTATGTACCAACCGGAGGCAAATCGACAGCCACGCCGCCAGCGGGTATAATCGACTGGCGTCTAAACCGCCCAATTCACTGGAGACATTCACGCCATGACACTCGCTTCGCCAACGCTCACAGCGCCCCGGTACCTGATTACAGACATGGATGGTGTGTTGTGGCGCGGCCACGAACCGCTGCCGGGGCTGCCCGAGTTCTTCCGCTTTCTGCGGTCGGAAAACGTTCGATTTGTGTGTGCTACGAACAATGCCTCGACACTGGCGGCCAGGTTGGCCGAACGCCTGCAAGGCTGGGGAACAGACGTAACCCCCGATGAGATCGTCACCTCCTCAACGGCCACCGCCGATTATCTGGCGACGGTGTTGCCTCAGGGTTCATGCCTCTACGTCATCGGCATGGAGGGTCTGCGGGCGCCGCTGCGCGATCGGGGTTTTGAGTTGGCCGATCGAGATGGGGCCGCCGCAGCGGAAGTGGCTGCCGCGGCGAATATTGCTGCCGTGGTCGTCGGCATCGATTGGAATGTGACGTACAATCAGTTCAAGCAGGCGGCACTGCTCATTCGCCAGGGGGCGAAGTTCATCGGCACGAACGGCGATCGGACCTTTCCCACGCCGGAGGGCATCGTGCCCGGCAACGGATCATTATTGGCCCTGATCGAAACCGCGACCGATGTCAAGCCGACTGTGATTGGCAAACCAGAGCCGGTGCTGTACGAGATGTCACTCAAGCGCATGAACGCCCGGCCCGATCAAACGCTGGTGCTGGGCGACCGTCTGGAAACGGATATTTTGGGCGCGGTGCGGCTCAATCTCAAATCGGCACTGGTGCTCAGCGGCATCGCGACGCGCGCCGACTTGGCTCGGAGCGATTACCAACCCGACTGGGTGTTTGATGATATTTCAGACTTGGTCAAGAATTGGGCCATGATCAATGCACAATTCACAATGCACAATGCATAGTTCATAGTTCATAATGCCAATCACCAGTTGACCATTACCAATCGACCGATTGACCAGCTGACCAATCTACCAATTTACCAATTTACCAACCTGCCCATGACCCCTCCTCAACCTTCTCTCTATGATCTCGCATTCGATCAACTCCAGGCCCGCTTGACGGAGTGGGGGCAGCCGGCCTTCCGCGCCAGGCAAATCTGGGATTGGCTGTATGTCCGATTGGCCGATCGCTACGACGCGATGACGAATCTACCCAGGGCGCTGCGCGATCGTCTGGGCGCAGAATATCTAATCGGGCGGTTGATGCCCAAGGTTGATCTGCTCTCGTCAGATGGTTGGACACGCAAAATCCTCTTCGCCCTGCCCGACGGCGCGCAGATCGAAACGGTGTTGATGGATTACGAGACGCGCGAGACAGTCTGTGTCTCCACGCAAGCGGGCTGCGCCATGGGCTGTACCTTTTGCGCCACGGGTCAAGGCGGCTTTCAGCGCAACCTCACCAGCGGCGAGATTGTGGAGCAGGTGCTGTTCTTTGAGCGTGAACTGCGACAGCGAGAGAGCGTGACTGAGGGACAGAGCGACAGCGAGACAGCACGATCTCACACCAAACCTGATTCCCGATCCCCGATCCCCGATCCCCAATCAACCAATCACCGCTTGACCAACCTTGTCCTGATGGGTATGGGCGAGCCGTTTGCCAATTACAACGCGCTTATGGATGCACTGCGCCGCTTGAGTGATCCCACCGGTTTCAACTTCGGCGCACGCCGCATTACCGTCAGTACGGTCGGCCTGGTACCCATGATCGAGCGCTTCGCGCAGGAACAGTCGCAGGTCAATCTGGCGGTGTCTTTGCATGCGGCCACGAATGTGCTGCGCTCGTCGATGCTGCCGATCAACAAGCGCTATCCCATCGAGGTGCTGATGGCTACCTGTCGCGCCTATACCGCGTCCACGCATCGCCGCGTCAGCTTCGAGTGGGCTTTGATCGAAAACGTCAACGATACGCCCGAGCAGGCGCGCGCGCTGGCTCAATTGATCAGAGGCATGCTCTGCCACGTCAATCTGATTCCGCTGAATCCCACACACGGCTACGCCGGCAGCGCCTCTACGCGCGAGCGCATCGCCGCGTTCAGCGCCATCCTCGATGCGGCCCATATCCCCAACTCGCTGCGCATCCGGCGCGGCATTGACATTCACGCGGGCTGCGGCCAACTGAAACAAGCACACGCAAACGAATAAGCCTGACTTTTTCGTTTCACCGGCTTGCGGGTATAATCGCTGCAGCAGTACGGTGCCGCGCACTTTAACGCGGTTCAGCCGATCATCGACCTCACCCCGGAGGTCTAATGCTTGACCAGCTGCATCAAGCTCTGCAAGACGCCCGGACGCAGCACGACCGCGCTGCCGAAGCGAACCTGCACCACCAGCTTGGCTCGGCCTATCAGGGGTTGGGCCAATCGCACGTCGCGCTGGAGCACTTTCAAGCCGCACTGAGCATCCACCGCGAGCGTCAGGATCAAAGCGGCGAGGCGGCCGCGCTGCACGCGCAAGGGGGCGTGTATGCCAGTTTAGGCGAAATGCCGCGCGCGCTGGAATGTTACCGGCAAGCGCTGGCGCTCCGGCGCGCACTGCACGATCGCAGCGGCGAAAGCGCCACACTCAACAACCTGGCCATCGTCCACTCGGCGCTGGGGCAAAAGAGCGAGGCGCTGCGCCACTATTTGAAGACGCTGGACATCGACACCGAGTTGGGTGATCGGCACGGCGAGGCCATCACGCTCAATAACATCGGCGAAATCTATCGGGCGCTGAAGCGACCGCGCGATGCCATCACCTATTACCGGCAGGCGCTTAATCTGCAACGCGAACTCGGCGATCGGCGCAGCGAAGCGATCACGCTTAATAACATCGGCGAATTGAATCTGCAGGACGGGTTATTCGATGCGGCGTTGACGCACTTTCAGCGGGCAGTGGCCATTCGGCGCGAAGTGGGTGACCGGCGCGGGGAAGCCATTACGCTGGACAATCTGGGCCAGGTCTATTTTGCGCTGCACCAGCTTAGCGACGCGCTGCCGCACGCGCAGCAAGCGTTGAGCATCATTCAAGAGATCGACGACCGCTGGCTGGAAACGAGCATGCTCTATCACGTGGGACAGTTACAGCAGGCCGCCGGCCGATTGCCGCAAGCCATCGCGCATTACGCGCAGGCCGTAGACCTGGCCGAGAACATTGGTCATCCCAGGCTTGATGAATATCGCGCGGCCCTGGACAACGCGCGTCGGGCGTAACTGTTCACCTCGATGTCTTCGTGAGGCGTGGTGCGTGTTCCGTTTGTCATTTGTCATTTGTCATTTGTCATTTGTCATTTGTCATTTGTCATTTGTCATTGTTCATTGTTCATTGCTCATTGCTCTCCCTGCCAGCCAGCCTGTCGTCCACGCACTCTGAAAATTGAAGCCGCCCGTCACACCGTCGATGTCCAGAATCTCGCCGGCGAAATGCAGCCCGGCGCAGCGACGGCTCTCCATCGTCTTGAAATTCACCTCGTCCAGCCGCACGCCGCCGCACGTCACAAACTCTTCTTTGAACACGCCCTTACCGGACATCAAGAATGATCCGCGCGATAATTCATGCGCCAGATCGATCAGGGCGCGCTTCGAGACTTCCGTCCATTTTTGATCGTCGCCAATCCCGGTCGCACCGATCAACCGCTTCCACAATCGCAAGGGCAAATGCAGCGGCGATGACGCGACCACGCTCTGGCGCGCCAATTCTGCTTTGATCGACATCAAGCGTTGTTGCAGCTGATCGCCTTTGAAGTCAGGCAGCCAGTTGACAATCACTTCGGCCCGATAATGCCGCTCGGCCAATTCGCGCGCCGCCCACGCGGACAACTTCAAAACCGCCGGGCCGCTCAAGCCCCAGTGCGTGATCAACAGCGGGCCAGTCTGAGATGACGATGTGCCCGCCAATTTGATCGTGGCCTTTTCCACGGAAACTCCGGGCAAATTTTTCAACCGTGCATCGTCGATCTCAAACGTAAACAACGACGGAACCGGCGGCTCGAGGGTGTGGCCCAGCGCCGCCGCCCACTCATAACCGTGCGGATTACTGCCCGTCGCCAACAAAATTCGATCGGCGATTAGCGGATCAGCGGCTTTGAGATCGATCACAAATCGATCGAGTCTGGCAACCGATCGGATGTGCACACTCGATCGGACCTGCACGCCCGCCGCGTGTGCGGCATCGACCAAGCAATTCACGATCGATTCAGATTTGTTACTGACGGGGAAGACACGGCCATCGGCCTCGGTCTTCAACTTCACGCCGCGCTGCTCGAACCACGCGAGGGTATCACGCGGCTGAAAGCGCGTGAACGGCCCGCGCAGTGCAGCCGCACCGCGCGGATAATGTCGAATAAGTTCAGCCGGATCGAAACAGGCGTGGGTCACGTTGCAGCGCCCGCCGCCGGAGATGCGCACTTTGCTCAAAACGTGCGGTGTCTTTTCGAGGATGATGACTTGGACAGCGGGGTTAGCTTCAGCGCATGTAATCGCCGCAAAAAAGCCTGCCGCCCCGCCGCCGATGATAACGATTTGTCTGGACATTGATCCACGAATCTCTATCAATGGGCGCGAAAGCATCCTTCGACTACGCAGCGGAAAAGAACGCCGCTCCGCTCAGGATGATCGAGTGGATCATATCGCAAAATCCTCACCACGCCACAGATCGGCGATGGGGAAATGCACGTCCTCGTGTTCGACGTGCCCTTCCACCAACCGCTCCAATTCATCGACGCGCATCATCAACGATTGCAGTGTCACGCCGACGAGATCGGGCAGCGCGCCGTGTTCCAGGTCAGGCTTGTCTTTGATGGTGTGCGGCCTGATGCGCGAGATGTTCTGCCCCGGCACACCCACGACGACGGCGTTATCCGGCACAGACTTCACCACGACGGCATTCGCGCCGATGCGGCTGTCGTGGCCGATCGTGATCGGGCCGAGGATCTTCGCGCCCGCGCCCACCGTGACGCGATCGCCCAACGTGGGATGGCGTTTGCCTTTTAGCAAACTCGTGCCGCCCAGTGTCACCGTGTGATACAGCGTGACCTCTTCGCCAATCTCGGCCGTCTCGCCGATGACGACGCCCATGCCATGATCGATAAATAAGCCCTGCCCGATCTTTGCGCCGGGATGAATCTCGACGCCGGTGAACCACCGCATCACCTGCGAGACGTAACGCCCCACCACCTTCAGGCGATGCACCCACAGCCAGTGCGAGAAGCGATAGCCCCACACCGCATACAAGCCCGGATAGCACAACAGCACTTCGATCAGACTACGTGCGGCCGGATCCCGATCGAACACCGATTGCACATCGCGGCGAAGCGTCTTTAACATGATCCACCTCCAGATGAAAGGAGACAAGTAGATGAGTAGACAAGTAGACAAGGCGAGTCCAACTTGTTTCCTTGCCTACTTGCCTACTTATTTCCTTATCTACTTGTCTACTTATTTCCTTGTTTCCTTCCCTAATCCGTCAGTCCCGCAAACAGCGGCGTGCTCAGATAGCGCTCGCCGAACGACGGAATGATGACGACGATCAATTTGCCCGCGTTTTCAGGGCGTTTGGCCACTTGCAGCGCCGCCCACGTGGCCGCACCCGACGAGATGCCCACCAGCAAGCCCTCTTCCTTCGCCAGCCGCCGGGCGATGTCGAAGGCGTCGTCGGCCTTCACGCGGATGATCTCATCATAGATGTGCGTATTGAGAACGGCGGGCACAAAGCCCGCGCCGATGCCTTGAATGGGATGCGGCCCCTTGGCTCCACCTGACAACACCGGCGACGCATCCGGCTCCACGGCGATGGCCTTGAACGACGGCTTGCGCGCCTTGATCACTTCGCCGACGCCCGTAATCGTGCCGCCTGTACCGATGCCGCTCACCAGGAAGTCCACCTGCCCGTCGGTGTCGCGCCAGATTTCTTCCGCGGTGGTCTTGCGATGAATCTCCGGGTTCGCCAGATTCTTGAACTGCTGCGGCAGGAAGTAACGCGGATCAGACGCGACCAGCTCTTCCGCTTTCCGGATAGCGCCG
>JACRBO010000634.1 GCA_016219235.1 Chloroflexota bacterium | reverse complement strand
TCGGTGGCTAATACGACGCCCAACCCGATCATCAGGACACTAAACGCAGCTCGACCCCAACGTATCCCGCGCACGACGATCCACTCACGCTTAATTGGCGGCCGGCTTGAAAATCTTGATCAACGTGCGCGCGGTCCAGAAAACGGCCCAGGCCGCAAATGCCAGGCTCACCGCCAGCGCGCGATTCTCGTCCACCACCGCGTGCACCTTCACGCCGTCCGCATCGATTTCGGCCACGGCAATCGGTCGGGCGCGCACCAGGCCGCCGCCGCCGCCGCCCACGCCTTCATCGCGGGCACTGGCCTCGCCATCGCTGCCGATGCCGCCGCCCATGCCAAAGACCTGTGACACACTGGCGATGGGCACCACGACCGTCTCACCCGAAGCGATAGGCTGGCCGTACACGTTCTCAATGGCGATAGCGCGCTGCGCCTGTTCAAACGTCCCGAAAAAGCGGTTCACGCCCTGTTCCACTGCCGAGGTTGTAGCTGCTTCCGACATACTGTCACTCCTTCATCCGGCGGGTCAAGCCCGCGTTGCGCATCAAACTCACGGCCGCATTCATCACGATCGGCAGCAGCGCTGCCGCAATGAGCAGCAATGCTTCCAGCCGGTGATTCACATCGCTGACCGGCACGCGATACGTCCGATCGGCCGCGCGATCGAACAGGGCCGTAGGCCGCGCCCAGCGAAACAGGCCGCCCACCAGCGACATTTGTCCATGCTGGCTTAACGTAGCATCCGAACGCCGCCACGACCAGATCACGGCCTCCGGCACGATCTCGCGGTCGCCCATCTTAATCGGTTCACCGCGCACCACTTCGCGTTTCAATCCCATGGTTTATGCCTCACGCGCCAACCAGCGCCGCGCGTAATCTTCTTCAGCTTGTCGCGTGCTTATCACGCCATCCAGCCGCGCCGCCGTCAACTCGCGCAACAGGCGTCCCAATGCCGGGCCGGACGGCACACCCAACTGCTGTAACTGCGTGCCATCCAACTCCGGCCGCACAGACTGCCACTCATCGAGATAACGTTTGATGTTATGCCGCGCTTGTGTGTGCTCGATGATGTTTGCGGCCACCTGCAAAGCGCGATCGTGATACGGCGCAAGCAAACGGTAAATCGCGCTGGCGGTCTCGGCCAACCCGATTGAATCCGCGGCGGCGACCAGGCCCGCGACCTGTTCCAGATCGATCGCATCCTCACGACGCAGATTCAGTCGCAGTGCGATACGTCGTGCATCAGGCACTGGCCGATTCGCCAGCCAATATGCCCAGCCTAAAAATGAATCAACCGGGTGAGACAACCGCCGCCCCGATCGATCATCGATGCCCAACGCGGGATCGATCTGCCGCAGCACGCCCCACTCGTCGAGCCGCCGCACAGGCCGATCGGGTCGGGGTTCACGAAACAGCAAATCGATCTCGTGCCGCAATCGATCGCCGCTGATCTGATCGATCACGGGCAGGGCGTCCGGGATCAACGCCAACGTCTCGGGCGCAACTTGCCAGTCAAAGCGCTGCTCGAAGCGCGCCGCTCGAAACAGGCGCGTGGGATCATCGATAAAACTGCGCGGGTGCAACACCCGCACGACGCCCGCCTGCAAATCGCGTTCGCCGCCGTACAGATCGATCAACTCGCCAAAGTGATCGCCGTCCAGTCGCAGCGCCAGCGCGTTCACGGTGAAGTCGCGGCGGATCAGATCGGTCGCGATGGTGCCGCGCGTGACAGCGGGCAGTGCGCCGGGCCGCGCATAGGTCTCGGTGCGCGTCATTGCCAGATCGATCGATCGGGTCCGATCGGGCGCCAGCCATTTCGCCGTATTGAAGCGGGTATGGATTGTTAATGTGCCGCCTGCTTCATCGGCCAACGCGCGCGCCAGCTCGATCGCTTCACCCTCGACCGCCATATCCAGATCGATCACACTGCGGCCTAATAAACAATCACGCACCGGGCCGCCTACCAGATAAATCGCGACAGACTGGTGTGCGGCCAGCTGTGCCAGCTGCACGATGACCGCCAGGTCGGCCGGGCTCAACGCGGTGCGCAGTCGTTCGGCGTAAGACATACGTCCCTCGCTTGGCGAACTACGGCGTGGCAGTAGCGGTCGGTGTCGCGGTCAATGTCGGTGTGGCAGTCTCGGTTGGCGTGGCCGTTATCGTCGGCGTGAGTGACGGCGTCTCTACCGGAGACGTGAATGTGGTGGGCGTCGGGCTGGGTGATGGTGCAGCCGTGGGGGTTGCGGTTGGCACAACCTGCGGCAATAGCGTCATGGTCGGCGTCGGCGGAACTTCGATGGGCCGGTCGGTCGGCGTGGGCTCCAGGGTTGGCGGCTCAATCAGTGGCGGCGGTTCGGTCGGCGGAGTCTCCGTTAAAGCCGCTGCCTGGCTGTCGGGCGTGATCAGCGGGATGACTTGCGAATTGATCAACGGTGTCGCCAGCAAGCCCGCATCAAATGACGCCGGTGTCGGTGTGGCGTTCTGGCTGCCCGCGCCGCTGCCTACCCACACCCCCAGGCCGATGGCACCCAGCACAAACAGAATAAAGATCGATCCAAAAATGGCAACCGACGGCTGCCACAAGCGAATTTCCGCGCGCGTGATCTCGGTGCCGATCGGCTGCGGCGCTAAACCGGCCAGAATCCCGATGATGGATCCCGCCACTGTGATGTAGACCCCCAGCCCGATGCCGGACACCGTCGAGATCGACTGGCTGCCGATGACAATCTCGCGCAGGGCCAACGTGTTGAGCGCACTGTTGAGCGCCAGCAGGCCTGCGCCCAGTCCCAAAGCCGCCACGCCGGTGCTAACGCGCGGTGTGCGAAAACGCGGGAAAAATAGGATCAATACCGCGAGCGCGCCCAGTGCAACCACCGGCCAACTGCCGGTTGTAGCCGGGCGCAGCGCACGCTGGAACGGCTCGAAGACCGGCGTTACCCACGGCAGCAGCGCGCCGATGATAATCAACGCGCCGCCGATGGCGGCCAGCACCCGCAAATCGACGCGCAGTGTTATCGCCCGATAAATAATGGTCGGCGGTATGGCGTCGACGGGTGTGGAGGTGGTGTTGTCCGGTGTGGCGGCCATCGCGCTGATTATGCCCGATTCGGTACAAAAGTCAATATGGGGTCACTTACTCCGATTGGAGTCAGACCCGATTGATCTGGCGGCGGCCTTCTTTGCCAAAGCGCATAAGGCAAATGCGGCAGTGCAACATGTGCAGAACTCAATCGAATGATGATCTTCATCAGCGCCGGACTGCTGACAAGGAGGCGGCCATCGGGCGTAGTGCGATAAATCCCGATCGGAGCATTTTCAAACAGATTACGATAGCGTTCCTCGCGGTCGCGCAGCACCTTCTCAGTTCGCTCGCACCTGGCGAGTTCGTAGTGAAGCGCCAGGTTGGCGGCCCGGGGTTGCTCAGCCTGTCGACGTTCGACGTCAGTCGTTGCCAGGTCAGAGAGCCGCCGGTGCAGCTCAGTCAACTCGGCAATGAGTTCGGCCCTGGTCTTGCGGGTATCGTTCACGTCGTTAACCTCACCGCTTCTGACTCAGACGCCGCGCCACGCGTTGCCAGGCCGCGTGGAATGTTCAAGCTGACGTTTGCTGAGGCGAAAGGCCAGATCTTCCAATACGACGCCAACCGGAGTGTTCGCAGCGCTGATGACCACGAGCTTGCCCACATTGATGACTTGCGTGACTTCGGTGGCACAGGGGATCACCAGATTGAACGGATGGTTGAGCGCGTCTTAGATGATCTTTGTAACGAGCGGCTAACAATCAGCCCGGCTGCGATGCCTGGCCGTACAGACACGCTTGATATTCAGTGTATCGAGTCCCCGAAGCGCCGGTTTACCG
>JACRBO010000068.1 GCA_016219235.1 Chloroflexota bacterium | reverse complement strand
CGGCACGCAAATGCTTAGCCTCATGCTGGTGCGCGATGTGACACGCGATGAAGAGGGTGTGACCGATCGGGCGTATCACACGCTGCGTTACGCCTATGTGCCGCACCTGGGCAAAGTGCAAGTGGGCGATATATCGCGCCGGGCCAGTGAGTTCAATCAACCGCTCATTCCGGTGTGGCACACCGCTGACAGCACTTTCGTGCAACTGCCGTTTTGCGGTCTGATCAGCAACCCGACTGTGACCACATCAACGCTTTGTAACGATTCTCGACGTTGAGAGACCGATCAGGAGACAGCATGCCACCTCAACCCTGGACAACACTCAGCACACGCGAAGTGTATCGCAATAAGTGGCTGCGCTTGCGCGAAGACGTGGCCCAAATGCCCAACGGCCGCACGACGATCTACGGCGTGTGTGAATTCGGCCAATGTGTCGGTGTGCTGCCGTTTGTCGACGACGAGCATGTGGTCATGGTGCGCCAGTATCGCTATCCGGCGCGTGAGAATCACCGTTGGGAGATGCCGACGGGCGGCGTCGCGCCGGACGAGACGCTGGAGCAAGCGGCCCAACGCGAGTTGATGGAAGAGGCTGGCTATCGCGCCAACGATCTGCGGTGGGTCAGCACCTATCACACGTCGAAAAGTGTCTGCGAGGAAATCGCGCATTTGTATATCGGGCGTGACCTGGCGGTGGCGGAGTCGCCGCCTGACGATACCGAGTTTTTCGAGCGGGCGATATTACCTTTCGATCAAGTGTTGCAGATGGTAATCGACAGCGAGATTCGCGACGGCATGACGGTCATCGCCGTGTTGCACGCGGCTCGCCTTAAATCTCAGGGAGGTTGGTGATGACTCATTCGCTATCACGCTTTCAGCAGATCGCCTTAATTGTGGCGCGCTTGTTGCTGGCGTATCTGTTCTTCACGCAGCTGTGGTGGAAAGCGCCGCCGACGTTTGGCTGCTCGCCCGATTATGCCTTTGCCAGCTTCGACGCAAGCGGCAGCCTGCATCGCACCAGCGGCCTGTGCGATTGGATCGGCGTGCAGGCGGCGTGGGCCAGCCGGCCGCATCCGGTGCTGGCCGCCAACCTGGATAATCAGGGCGGATCCGAAATCGCGGTGGATGTGGGTTTCCTGGCTGCCGCCAATGGCGCATTCATCGATGCGTTCGTCAAGCCGAATATTCGATGGTTTGGCTACGTCGTGTTTGGTATGGAGGCGGTGATTTTTGTCAGCCTGTTTCTCGGCTTGTTTTCACGATTGGGCGGCCTGGTCGCGCTGGCCCTGTCACTGCAACTGTGGGTGGGACTGGCCGGCATTAGCAACCCGTTTGAATGGGAGTGGAGTTACAACTTTCTGCCCGTGCTGTCGCTGTTGATGATCGCGTTTGCGTCGGGCCGTTACTTTGGCCTCGATGCGCTGCTCCGCCCCCGATTGGTCGCGGCGGCAAGCAAGGGCAACAAACTCGCTCGCGTGCTGGCCTGGGCCACGTGAAACGTAACGAGTAATGAGTAACGAGTAATGCGTAAGGTTTTCACTCGTCACTCGTTACTCATTACTCGTCACTCATCACTCATCACTCGTCATGACCCGCTCCAACTTCCTGCTGATCATCATCGGCCTTGCCTCACTGCTCGCGTATTTAGCGGCAGCGGGCTTGGCCGATCTGCGCGTGCACACAATCGAGTTCATGGCGGCGTTTGTGGCAGCGTTCCTATTGTATCTGACGACCGTTGCCATCGTCATGCGATCGTCGTCGGCCTCGCGGCTGACGCTATGGGTCGTCGTCGGATTTGCTGTGCTGTTTAACGCGATTCTGCTGCCGACCAAACCCACGTTGTCCGACGATATGTTCCGCTACGTGTGGGATGGCCGCGTGCAAACGCACGCCCTCAGTCCTTACCAGTATCCGCCGAACGCACCGGAATTGATCGATCTGCGGCGCGGCGACGCAGCGGTGTGGCCCAACATCAATCGCAAGTCGGTCGTCACAGTTTATCCGCCGGGCGCACAGCTCGCGTTTGCGGCCATCTGGCGCATCGTCGGCGACAGCGTGATCGGCTTCAAGGCGATGTTCGTGCTCGCGGAGTTGATCGGGGCGTGGGTCTTATTGAAATTGCTGCGCTTTTTCAATCAACCACCCGAACGATTGTTGATCTACCTGTGGAGTCCGCTGCTGATCTTCGAGGTCGCACACGCCGGTCACGTCGACGGTTTGATGCTGCCGTTGCTGTGTCTGGCGTTTTACGCGCGCGTCACAGATCGGCCCGGATTGCTCGGCGTCAGTTTGGGTCTGGCGACTTCGATCAAATTATTTCCGGCGCTGCTGTTGTTCGCGCTGCTGCCGCTGCCGCGTCCCTGGTCATGGCACGGCTTACGAAGCGCGATCAAAACGATCGGTGGTTTCGTTGCCGTCCTCGTGATCGGCTATGGATATTACGCCGTGCAGGGCGCAAGCCCGATCGGTTTTCTGCCGCAGTATTTCGGCGAGAACTTCAACCTGGGATTGGCGCACGGGCTGTTTGAGATCGCCAAACAATGGCAGATACCGGGCTCGACCTTGGTCAACGTCATCACCTTCGGCGGTCTCGCCGGGTTGTCGCTAATCTTCGTCGTGCGGCCGGCGGCGTCGGGACGTGAAGGGCTGGTTCGCTGTGTGTGGCTGATCGGCTGGTTTACGTTGACGACGCAGAATCTGTTCGCGTGGTATTTGCTGTGGCTGCTGCCGTTGATCGTCGTGTTCGTCGAGCCGGGAAGATTCATCGGCCTGAAGTTCGCGCCGATGTCGGCGTGGCTGATCTTCAGCGGCACCATTGCGTTATCGTACTTGTTCTTCATTCGCTGGCGGCCAATCTCGATCGCGCAGGTGATCGAGTTTGCGCCGCTGTACGTGATGCTGGGCATAGCCGGCATCGTTGCCGTCAGGCATCACTGGATAACTGCCAAATGGCGCTGGCCGATCCAACCGTCAACTTCAGAATCCAAAATCTAAAAGCCCGCCTGCAAAACCCCGTGGCCGATCGGTACGCGCGGCCGGCGCTGGCGGCAGCGGCCATCCTTAGCGCGGCCCTTTACGCGTGGGCGCTGACGCAGCCGATCAATCTCATCGACTATGGCGATCGCCCGCTGTTCGATCTGTATCGCTATGCCAAAATCGATCCGTTCATTCTTTTCAAAATCGTCGTGGCCCTGATCGTGCTCGGCGGATTGTACTGGGTGGCGTGGCGGGCGGCGCTGCGTGTGACCGATCGACGCGCGTGGTTGATCGTGATCGGCGGTGCGGGGGTGTTCGGGACGGCGCTGCTGCTGATGTATCCGTATGACGCCGCGGATCTCTTCGATAACATCTTGCATGGCCGCATCATCAGCGTCTATGGCGCGAATCCGTTTCAAAAGACTGCGTCGGATTTTCCGGGCGATCCGTTCTATTACTATACGGCGTGGCGTCACACCGTTGCGGCTTACGGGCCGCTGTGGGAGTCGTTGGCGGGTCTCATCACGCGCCTGGCGGGTAACGACCTCCTGGCTAATGTCCTGGCGTTCAAGTTGATGCTCGGCGCGTTCTGGGCGGGCAGCGCCGCATTGATCGGCTTGATCATGCGTCGCCTCGCGCCCGAGCGTGCACTGGCTGCCGTCGTGCTGTTCGCGTGGAACCCGATCGGATTGTATGAAACGATCGGGCAGGGGCACAACGACATCACGCTGGTGTTCTGGATGTTGGTGGCCGCATGGCTGTTGATCGAACGTCGCTACACCTTCGCCATCGTCGCGCTGATCGTTGGCGCATTGTTCAAGTAT
>JACRBO010000620.1 GCA_016219235.1 Chloroflexota bacterium | reverse complement strand
GGCGCGATCGAGCGTGACGCGCACTACGCCAGGTGTTTTGGCCAGCTGCTCCAAATTGGCGCGCGGCACATCGGCGATGACCGACTTGATGATGTCGATCTTGTCCGTGACGCGCCCCTGATTGGCCAGCACGGCCGCCACTGCCCGATCGAGGCTGTGGCCCTGTACGATCACGCGCGCCGTCGATGGTCGCACGGGCGCGGCGCTCAGGCTCGTCATAGCCAGCATCGCGCTGACCACCAGCAACGAAATGATGCGATGGAGTTTCAATTGACTGTTCATGGCCCGATCCTTTCCCAAACGAAACAACCCTGGGTCTTACAGCTTGATTGCCGATGATGTCTGGTGACTGGCGCTGATGCCGCCCAATCTCCCTTACTAGATAGCATACCTAAGATCATCGCTGCCGACATTGGAGTTCTGTTGTCGAAGCGTTGGGATTGCATTGGAACGCCGGGTTTCGAGTATAATCAAACCAGACGCAGCTGGTGTTACGGTATGGAGGCCTGCCATGACCATTCCAACGCCCAATCGACGTTCCCCTCACTTCTGGGTTGGTGTGTTTAACTCCTTTCGATTGACCTGGCGGCTGTTGCGCGATCAGCAGGTGCCGATTGCCGCCAAGCTGGTGCCACTGGGAGTTCTAGCGTATATCTTGTTCCCGATCGATTTTCTGCCCGACGCAATCCTGGGACTGGGACAAGTGGACGATCTAGCGTTGTTGTTGCTGGGCATCCAGGTCTTCATCGCCATCGTGCCGCGCGCGCTGGTGCAGCGGCACCGCGACGCCATGGACGGCGTTGCCCCGAAGCCCGGGACCAGTCAGGCTTCCAAAGAAATCATCGATGGCTAGACCCCGCGCCTGGCTGTGGCTGATGCCATTGCTGTTTATGCTGGCAGACGGCCCAATCCTGATGCGCGGACCATACGTCCAATCAGTGACGACCACCAGCGCGATCGTGATCTGGCGCACCGCTGAAGCAAGCGACAGCCGGGTCGATTACGGCGTGGGGAGCTACGCCAACTCGATCGGTGATCCAACCCCGACAACCGAGCACGTCATCATGCTGACCGGTTTGATCACGGGCACCGTCGTGACGTATCGCGTTTTCAGTGACAAGGTTGAACTGGCAACGGGTTCGTTTCACACGGCCGCCGATCCCGATCAAGCCTTTCGTTTCGGCGTGATCGGCGACACCGGCATCGGATCGACCGCTCAGCAGCAGGTGGCCGATCGGTTGGTGGCACTTGCCCCGGATTTTGTGTTGCACACCGGCGACGTGATTTATCCCACTGGACAGGCTGCCGGTTACGATCCCTTTTTCTTCCAGATCTATCAGACCCTGCTCCGGCGCGCGCCGATGTTTCTGACGCTCGGCAATCACGATTACGGCACAGCCGGCGGCCAGCCGTATCTCGATGCGTTTTACTTGCCGCACAACAACCCGGCCAATTCCGAAAGATACTACTCCTTCGATTGGGGCAGCGCGCACTTTACCGCGCTCGATTTCAACGACGGCCCGTCGCCGGCCCAGTTGGACTGGCTGCAAGCCGATCTGGCCGCCACCGATCAGCCGTGGAAGTTCGTCGTCTATCATCAGGCCATTTACAGTTCCGGGCCGCACGGTTCCGAGCCGTACATCATCAGCAAACGTGCCGTGCTCGCGCCGATCTTCGAAGCCCATCACGTCGACATCGTCTTCAACGGCCACGATCACGATTACGAACGCACGCAGTCGATTAACGGCGTCATCTACATCGTCAGTGGCGGCGGCGGGGCAAGCCTGTATAATATCACCCCGCAGACCTTCAGCGCCTATGCGGAAACGGCGCATCATGCGGTGGTGGTCGATGTCGATGGGTGCGCGCTAAGCCTGCAAGCCGTCAAACCGGACGGGACGATCTTCGACACGCTGACGCTAAACAAAGTCTGTGCCGAGCCGACACCTGTGCCGACCCAAACACCCAGCCCGATGCCGACAATAACTTTCATGCCGAGCAGCCTGATTTTCCTGCCGGTCTTTCTGAAGGACTGGTAATGCTACAGTGGCTTGCTTTGCATGGCGGCGGCGAATTCCAGCGCGGATCGGAAATCGGCGATCGACGCTTGATCG
>JACRBO010000619.1 GCA_016219235.1 Chloroflexota bacterium | reverse complement strand
GAGACTTAGTGGAGCGGGCGCCTATGCCCGCGTGCCCGGCGGCGTGGGAGCCGCCTCTGCTAAGTTTCTGAGTTGGTGAGTTAATAGATTGGCAAACTGGGATCAACCTCGCGCGCCCACGCATTGATGCCGCCTCGCAGTGACTTCACGCGGAAGCCCGCCGCCTTCATCAGGCGCGCGGCGTCCAGCGATCGTACCCCGCTCTTGCAGTGCAGCACATAGTCCTTAGTCTGATCGAATTCATTCAGATGATCGGGCAAATCGCCTTTGGGCATCAGCCGCGCAAACTCAAGATGCGAGATGTGCCACTCGTGCGGCTCGCGCACGTCCAGCACGATCAGGTCTTTGCCATCGTGTTCAAGCTGCGCCCTGAGTTCTTTCACCGTGATCTCAAGCCCCTGCTCCGCTTCGAGGTCGTGCGACACCACACCGCAGAACTGATCGTAATCAATCAACTGCGTGACCGTGGGATGATCGGAACAGACCACGCAATCGGGATTCTTGCGCAGTTTCAACGTGGTGAAACTCATTTCGAGCGCATCGTAGAGCAGCAAGCGCCCGATCAGCGATTCCCCCTGCCCGATGATCAACTTCACCACCTCGGTCGCCTGAATCGTGCCGATGACGCCGGGCAGCACGCCCAACACGCCACCCTCCGCGCACGAGGGCACCAGGCCGGGCGGCGGCGGCTCTGGAAACAGGCAGCGATAGCACGGGCCTTCTTTGGCATAAAAGACCGACGCTTGCCCTTCAAAGCGAAAGATGCTGCCGTACACATTGGGCTTGCCCAACATCACGCAGGCGTCGTTCGTTAAATACCGCGTCTGAAAATTGTCGGTGCCATCGGCCACGATGTCGTAGTGCGGAATAATGTTTAGTGCATTCGCAGAAGTCAACGGCTCTTCATAACCGGTGATCTCGATGAAGGGATTGAGATCGAGCAAGCGCCGTTTGGCAGACTCCATTTTCGACTGCCCCAACGTCGATGTGCCATGAATGATCTGCCGCTGCAAATTGCTTTCGTCGACCACGTCGAAATCAACTAAGCCAATGTGCCCCACGCCCGCTGCCGCCAGATACAGCAGCATGGGCGAACCCAACCCGCCCGCGCCCACACACAACACGCTGGCCTCTTTCAATTTACGCTGCCCCTCCATGCCCACTTCCGGCATGATGAGGTGGCGGCTGTAGCGCCGGATTTCTTCGTGACTCAACTGTGTTGGCATGCTCACTCCGTGATTGGTTGATTGGTAATCGGTGATTGGTAGTCAGTAATCGGTCAATCGGTCAACCAGTTACCGATTGACCAGTTACCAGTTGACGGGTTACCGCCTGACCCGCCGTGGCCCGCTCGAATTGCTCGCATAGCTTCTTTTCGTGAGCCACGCCTTGATTGATCGCCACGACGGCGCGATCGGCCTTCAACACGATCGTCGTCGGCAGCGACCACACGCCGTAGTGCTGCGCCGCCTCAGGCTGCTCGGTGACATCGATCACGCGCACGTCTATTTTATCACTCCATTCAACCATTAGCCGATTAACGATGGGTAATTGCTGAAATTTGCATGGCGCGCAGGTCGGACTGGTGAAGACCAGCAACGTCGCACGCACCACTCGTTCGCCCGATCGCGCCCGGCGTGACACCGTTCGTTGTTGCGCCAGCAGCAACAAGCGATAAGCGACTACGCCAACGACAATCAAAGCCAGTGCAATTACAATTCGATCAGACATACACACTCCAGGTTCTTATCATCACTCGACCATTAAATTGATCCGCGAAGGAAGCATTGAGGAACAAGCACCCCACGTGCGGATCGCGCTAAACCGGCGTCTGGCGCGCAGCGTGCCTGACTCCTCGCTCCTCGTGAACAATCCTTACTTTTGAATCCGCGCGTACTTGAAGCCCGGTACACCCAGTCGATTGAGCCAGTAGTACATCAGGCAGCCCACGCAAATCCCCGCGAACAGATTCAACGCCGCCAACGCGATGACGATCCACGTCAGCGCCCAGCCCACGGTGACTGCATTCGCGAGAAAAGCCAGCGTCGCCGCTGTCAGAAACGCGCCGCCCACGCCCTGCGCGAACAAATGCGGCTCGGGATTGTCGATTTTCACATCGGGCTTGATCAGGCCGCGCGGCTTCAGAAAGTTTAGATACACGGCCTTAAACAACGACACTTTCGGCCAGACCGTGCCGATCAACATCACCATTGCCACGAAAGTCACCAGCGCCTTCACGTCCGTCACAAACCCAATGACCAACAGCCCAATAATAAACGCCTGATTCGTCCGCAGTGCCGAGTGATCTACTTTTCGATCGTTCATGCTTATCCTCACAGTAGAGTGGTAAATTAGTAAGTTAGTAGATTGGTAGGTTAGTAAGTTAGTAGACTGGTAGGTTAGTCGATCGGACTTCTTTTGTCATTGTTCATTGTTCATTGCCCATTGCCTGACAGCCACCCGCAACGGACGGCACGATGCTGATCTTGTCCGCCGCGCTTAGCGGCGTGTTGACGTGCCGCAGATAACGCACGTCTTCATCGTTCAAGTACACATTCACGAACGAGCGCAGTTGTCCGTCGTCGGCAAACAAGTGCTGCCGCAGATTGGGGTACTGCGTCGTAAGCGCGCCCAGCGCCTCGCCCACCGTGCCGCCTTCCACGGCGATAGTCTTCTGCCCGCCCGCATAACCGCGCAACGGCGTCGGAATCGTAATCGAAATAGTCATGCTGTCTCCTGAGAAAGTCATTGGGTCACACGCTCTTCATCAAACACACTGCGATCGTCGCGCAGTTCCCAACTCAACACATCGGCCGCCCGGCCCTGTTGCACCGACACGATGACGTACGACCACCACGGCAGCGCGTGTTCGCGATCGAACTCCGAGGGACGCGCGGGACAATCGGGATGCGAATGAAAGAACCCGATCAACAACGCGCCTTTGCCATCAGCATAGTCTTCGGCCTCGCGCACCATCCGATCGGTGATCAGAATCCGATGGTATTGTTCTTCGATCTCGCGCTGATTCTCGAAGACCTTCACTTCTTCTAGCACTTTTGTGCCGTCGTCCGTCACGCGCCCGATGAGCAGGCCGCCGCCCTCGTTGGGATACGTGCCTTCGACGTGGCGCGTAATCTGATCGAGCAGCGGCTTTGAAATCGTCACCATGCTCATTCGGTCCAAAACCGATCGGAGAGATACTTCAGCGCGCTATCAGGTAGTAGTGTTACGACCGTACCGTGTGAGAGCGTCGCCGCCACTTTCAACGAGGCTACCACGGCCGCCGCCGCCGACATGCCCACAAACAAGCCTTCCTCCCGCGCCAGCCGTTTCGCCATCACGTGAGTTTCTTCGGTGCCCACCGTCAAATTGCGATCGGGCAACGCGGGATCGAAGATGCCGGGCACGATGGCGGTCGCCATGTGCTTCAAGCCCTCCAGCCCGTGCAGCGGCGAATTGGGCTGTACGGCGACCAATTCGATCTGCGGATTCAGTTCCTTCAAGCGCCGCCCCGTGCCCATCATCGTACCGCTCGTGCCCAGCCCCGCCACAAAGTGCGTCACGCGCCCATCGGTCTGTTCCCAGATTTCCGGCCCCGTCGTGCGATAGTGCGCACCCCAGTTGGACGGATGGTTGTACTGATCAGCGTAGTAGTAGCGATCGTGATCGGCGGCGAAGCGCGATCGGGCTGCGAGTTGAGCGCCATCGGTGCCATCGTACGGATCGGTCAAGATCAGTTCAGCGCCTAACGCTTTTAGCGTGATGATGCGTTCGCGACTGGCATTGGAGGGCAGCGTCAGGCAGACCTGGTACCCGCGCGCCGCGCCCAGCGTGGCATACGCGATGCCCATATTGCCGGACGTTGCGTCGAGTAAGACCTTGTCGTGCGTCAAATCGCCGCTGCGTTCGGCGGACAGGATTATCTCGCGCGCGGCGCGAACTTTTACCGAGCCGCTGGGGTTTAGCCATTCGGCCTTTGCCCAGATTTCCACAAAGGGAAACTGCGCACCGATGCGACGCAACGGCAGTAACGGCGTGTTACCCACGCGCGCGAACAACTCGTCGCCCGGTTGCACCACAAGCACCCCGGCGCTATACAAATTGGTTCTCGTCAAAGTAACGGTACCCATGTTTCCTCCCCAGAAAACAAAACAAGACCAACACGGCGCGGTAGCGCGTGCTATTGAACCTCTCGATGTGAGCGGCACAACAGCCAGCGTCCGGCGTATGGGTCTTGTCTTAAGCGGCCGTGGCCGCGACAGTGACCGGTGAGTTACAGGACGATGGCTATTGCCCCGCCCTGCTACACATGCAAACCTGCGATTTCATAAAACATATCTCCGTCTACTTAATCTGACTGGATTGTATCACACCCGATGGGTCTGTCAAGCCAGATGCGACAATCTGTCGGTGGGCAAGTTCAACTGCCGAAACAGCGTCGCCAGATCGAAGTACAGCCGCTCGCCCAAAATCTCGTCGTTCAGCATGGGAAAGACGATCGTCAGCGGCAGGGCAAATTCGCGGCCCGTCGGTTCCAACCCGAACAATCGGCCGTGATGCGTGCCCTTCAGAATCGATTCCTCCACCACGCCCTCTTCGCCGACAAAGGCATTGACCAATTCAAAGGTCGCATCGGGCACGCCTTCAAACAGGCCGCGATAGAACTCGGCCACGGCTTCACGACCGCGATATTTCTCGCTGGTCGCCATGATCTTGTAAACGGGATCGGCGCACAGAGTTTCCAGCAGACCATCAATGCTGCGTCGATTCTCGGCCAGGACGTGCCGCTGCCACAAGCGTCGATTTTGATGAACAGACATGATGTGCCCCCTGCCTGAGATAATTCATTGTACCTCAACATTGAGCAGCGTTTTGACTTTAAGCCCGTAAAAATGGTATGATTGCCGCCATGACTCGCCAGACGAGCCGCAGTTCGGCGCGCAAAAAACAACCCATGGCCCAGCGCCCCCAGCCTCGGCCCACAGCGAACCGCTCTCAGATCGGCTTTGTGGTTCTCACCGCCTTGATCGTCACGTTAGGCCTGGCAGTATTGACGTCTGCCCAGGCAGGCAGTTTGAGGTCGCCCGCCGTTACCCCATCCAGCGCCATCGCCGCTGTGCCAATCATTGAACCCACCGCCACACCAACGCTTGAACCCTCACCGACGCCGGTGCCGCCCACGCCCACCGAAGAACATCCCGGCATGCCGCTCGTCGGCATCGTGGCCGGACACTGGGGCAACGACTCGGGCGCAGAGTGCCCGGACGGCGTGACCGAACAGCAGGTCAACCTGGACATCGCGCGGCGCGTCACCG
>JACRBO010000618.1 GCA_016219235.1 Chloroflexota bacterium | reverse complement strand
GCGTCCGGACAGAAACTTCGTCGGCGACCGTCACTGCGAGGAGCGTTTTTTGCGACGAAGCAGTCTCCTACTCGACCGGCAATTGGCGTTGATCGACATTGAGATTGCTTCGCAAAAAGCGCTCGCAATGACGCGGTGCGGTAAGTTTCTGAGCAGCGCTCTGAGCGAAGCGCAGCGGAGTCTAAGAGCGCGACGAAGCAATCTCCACGCGATTGGCCTTGAGATTGCTTCGTCGCCTCGGCGTCTCGCAATGACGGTTGTATTGTGAAGGAAACAATGAGCACTCATCCAAGTGATACACATCTTCAAGCAGCCTATCGATTGGCAAGAGAACGTTACGCGCTGATCGGTGTGGATACCGATCGCGCTATCGAGACCCTGGCGACCGTGGCGCTGAGCCTGCACTGCTGGCAGGGCGATGACGTGGGCGGCTTCGAGAATGCGGGCGAGTTGACGGGCGGCATCGCGGCCACGGGCAACTATCCCGGCAAGGCGCGCACGGCCGACGAACTGCGCCGCGATCTCGATACGGTCTACAGTTTGCTGCCGGGGCAACATCGTTTGAATCTGCACGCGATCTATGCCGAAGCTGGCGGGCGCAAGGTCGATCGCAACGAGTTGCAGCCTGAGCATTTTGCCAACTGGCTCGATTGGGCTAAGCAGAACAATCACGGTCTGGATTTCAACCCGACATGCTTCTCGCATCCCAAAGCGGCCGGTGGCTTCACGCTGGCCAGTTACGATGAAGGCATTCGCAACTTCTGGATCGAGCACTGTATCGCTTCGAGAAAGATCGGCGCTTCCTTCGGGCGTGAGCTGCGCAACACGTGCGTGACCAACATCTGGATTCCCGATGGTTACAAGGACACGCCGGTTGATCGGTTTAAGCCGCGCGAGTTGCTGAAAGATTCGCTGGACAAGGTCTTTGCGGAGAAGATCGATCCGCGCCACAACCTCGATGCGATCGAAGGCAAGTTGTTCGGCCTGGGCGTGGAAAGCTACACCGTCGGCTCGCACGAGTTTTATCTCGGCTACGCGGCGACGCATCAAGTGCTGCTAACGCTTGACGCGGGTCACTATCATCCGACCGAATCGATTGCGGATAAGATTTCGGCGGCGCTGTTGTTCGTGCCGGAGATTCTGCTGCACGTCAGCCGCGGTGTGCGCTGGGACAGCGATCACGTGGTGATCCTCGACGATGCGCTGCAAGCGATTGCGCAGGAAATCGTGCGCGGCGGATTCCTGTCGCGGGTGCACATTGGATTGGACTATTTCGACGCGAGTATCAATCGGGTAGCGGCATGGACGATCGGGGCGCGGAACACTCTCCGCGCGCTGTTGATGACGCTCGTCGAACCGATCGAGCAGCTGCACGAGATCGAACAATCGGGTGATTACACACAGCGGTTGGCGTTGCTAGAAGAACTCAAAGGTCTGCCGTTTGGCGCAGTGTGGGACTATCATTGTTTGAAGCACGGCGTGCCGGTCGGTATGCAGTACATGGACGAGATCAAGGCGTATGAGCGACGGGAGTTGTCGAAGCGCGGATGATGTGATGTTCGGGTCGTCATTGCGAGCCGCAGCTGTATCGCGGCGAAGCAATCTCCATGCAGTCGGTTGAGATTGCTTCGTCGCAAAAGCGCGCTCCTCGCAATGACGTTCGCCGGCAATGTAAATTGCCGAAGCAATTGCGGCACAATTATCGATAGGAGAAACAGGATGAACGGTTGGGCTGGAAAAGTACTGGATATTGATCTAAGCAGCGGCGCGATCAAGACGTATCCGCTGGATGAAAACATGGCGCGGCTGTTTATCGGCGGACGCGGCCTGGGCGCGCGGCTGCTGTGGGACGAAGTGGGACCAGACGTCGATGCGTTGTCTCCACAGAACGTGTTGATCTTCACCAATGGCCCGCTCACGGCGACGGGCTACCAGACGAGCAATCGGTTTTCGGTCTCGACGAAAAGCCCGTTGACGGGCACCGTCCTCGATGCGAACTCCGGCGGCTTCTGGGGCATGCAGTTCAAGAAAGCCGGTTACGATGCGTTGAT
>JACRBO010000063.1 GCA_016219235.1 Chloroflexota bacterium | reverse complement strand
CTCGCGAACGGGAGATTTTAAGTCTCCTGCGGCTGCCATTTCGCCACCGGCCCGTGGCGTGATTGTAAAGGCAAGTGGGTAATTGGTCAACTGGTGAAGCGGTCAATTGGTGATTGGTAATCAGTCAATCGGTAACTGGTTGACCGATTACCGATTGACCAGTTACCGATTACCGACCACCGCTCACAAGAACTTTAATTCCTTCGCCTGTCGCTCCAAATCTTCACGGAATTCGGGATGCGCGATGTTGATGAGCGCCCGCGCCCGCTGCCTGATGGTCTTGCCGTACAACTCGGCCACGCCGTACTCGGTCACGATGAAGCGCACGTGATTGCGCGTCGTCACCACACCCGCGCCGTGCTTCAACATCGCCGCGATCTTGCCGGTGTTGACGCCTTTGATCATGGCCGACGCCGGCAGCGCAATGACGGGGATGCCGCCAGTGCTGCGCGATGCGCCGTAGATAAAGTCCACCTGCCCGCCCACCCCGCTGTAGAAGCGCGGGCCGATCGAGTCCGCGCACACCTGCCCGGTCAGATCGACCTCGAGCGCGCTGTTGATCGCCACCATCCGATCGTTCTGGGCGATCACAAACGGATCGTTGATGTATTCGGTCGGGTGCAGTTCCACGATCGGGTTGTCGTCGATAAAGTCGTACAGGCGCTGCGTGCCCAGCATGAAACCGGCCACCATCTTGCCGGGATGCAGGCTCTTGCGCTCGCCATTGATCACGCCGCGCTCCACCAGATCGATCACGCCGTCGGCGAACAACTCGGTATGCACGCCCAGGTCCTTGTGCGAGGTCAATTCTTTCAGCACCGCATCGGGAATCGCGCCGATGCCGGTCTGCAATGTTGCGCCGTCGGGGATCAGCGCCGCGATGTGTCTGGCGATCTGGCTCGCTACCTCGGAGGTGCTGCCCATGTGGATTTCCGGCAGTTTGTAATCGACCGGGATGATGTGCGTCAGTTTCGACACGTGAATAAACGAATCGCCCAGCGTGCGCGGCATCTGCTGATTCACTTCCGCGATGACGACTTTAGCCACTTGCGCCGCCGTCTTCGTCACACCCACCTCGATGCCGAAGGAACAGTAACCGTGCTCGTCGGGCGGGCTGACGTGGATCAGCGCCACATCGATCGGCAATTCGTTACGGAAAGCGTTGGGAATCTCCGAGAGAAACATCGGCGTGAAGTCGGCGCGGCCGGCGTTGACGGCGGCGCGCACGTTGTCGCTGATGAACAGCGTGTTGACGCGCAAGTGCTGTTCCATGCCCGGCTGCACATAGGCGGCATCGCCAACCGTCAACACCTGGCAGATCTCGACATCGCGCACTTCCGGCGCGTAGTCCACCAGCGCCTTCATCACGGTTTGCGGCACCGAACAGTTGCCGGTCAGAAACACACGCTGTCCGGATTTGATCGAGCGCACGGCCTGTTCGGGAGTGGTCGTGCGGTCCTGATAGAGTTTCGTCCAACCTGCCATGATAAACCTCGCTCGCTTACAGGGAATTGACGTGCAGCGCCGGGCTGATAATTTCACCCCGGCGGGTATTGACGCCGCGCGCCAGCGAGGCATCTTCGGCAATAGCGGCATCCGGGCCCTTGCGCACCACGGCCTGAATATACGGCCAGGCCGCGTTGTTGAAGGCGTGTGTGGAGGTGCGCGCCACCACCGAGGTCATGTTCGGCACACAGTAGTGAATCACGTTTTCTTCGATGAACGTGGGGACGCGGTGCGTCGTCGGCCGGCTCGTTTCGACGCAGCCGCCCTGGTCGATCGACAGGTCCATGATGACGCTGCGCGGCTTCATGGTGCGCACCATCTCGCGCGTGATCACGATCGGCGTGCGCGCGCCCGGCACCAGGATCGCGCCGACCAGCACGTCTGCAAACTTGACCACTTTGCGCAGGTTGAACTCGTGCGACACCATCGTGATGGCGCGGCTGTCCAATTGGGTATCCACGGCCTGCAGGCGCTTCAGATCGTGATCGAGCAGATACACATTCGCGCCGATGCCGGAAAAGGCCCGCGCCGCGCAGGTGCCCAGCGTGCCTGCGCCCACGATGACTACTTCAGCCGGCGGCACACCAGGCACACCGCTGAGTAAGATGCCCTTGCCGCCTCGATCGTTTTGGAGCAGCATCGCGGCCGCCTGCACCGTCATGCGGCCGGCCGCCTGTGAGAGCGGCGTCAGCACCGGCAGCGAGCCATCGTCCAACTGGATCATCTCGTAGCCGATGGCCGTGATGTGCCTCTGCAGCAAGGCCTCCACGCGCGACCGGCGAGCGGCCGCCAGATGCAGCAGGCCCATCACCGTCTGCCCATCCATCAGCCAGTCGGCTTCTTCAGCCGTGGGGCGCGCGACCTTCAGCACCAGTTCGGCGCGGCCATAGGCTTCCTGCGTCGAATACACGATCTTGCCGCCGGCCAGTTCATAATCGCGATCGCTGAAGCCCGCGCCCAGGCCCGCGCCGCGCTCGACGTAGCAGGTGTGTCCTTCGGCGGTCAGCAGCTGCACACCGATCGGAGTTAAACCGACGCGATACTCGCCTTCACGCCGCTCGCGTGGAATTCCAATGTCCATAGTGTCTCACCTCTCGGAATGGGATGGAGGGAATGAGTGAAGGAGAGATTGAGAGAGGCCGCTACGCCGCTAGCCCGCCATCGCTCAATCGCTCCGTCTCTCCGTCTCTCCGTCAATCTTACATCACACGAATTTGATTCGCCCGAAGTTACTTCGCCCGCACCAGCAGCACGGGGCATTCGGCTACACGCAGTACTCGATCGGCCACGCTGCCATACGTCCAGCGCGCGATGCCCGATCGGCCGTGGGTGCACATCGCGATTAAATCAGCCTGGATGTCGTGCGCATACGTGATGATCTCGCTGGCCGGATGACCAAAGCGCACCTCACTCGAGATGTCCACGCCGGGCTGCGTCAGGTTCTTTTCGACGCCGCGCAGATAGTCGCACAATTCATCTTCCACGCGGCGGCGCTCGGCGTCTTCGTCGATGGGCTGACCGGGATACACTGCCATCGGGTAGACCATTGCCGAGGCAGCGGCCACGTCAATCACTTGCGCCACCGACAACAAGTACAGGTGCACGCCCGATCGGCCTTCCAGCAGGGCCTTGACATGCGGCAGCACTTGTTCGGCCAGTGGTGATCCATCCAACGTCACGAGAATACGGCGATACATGGTGGCCTCCCGGGGATTAAACCTTTCGGGTTTTCAAATGAAACAACCACGTGCTCTGGTTGACAAAACCCGAAAGGTTTTCTTCTCTTAGATTAACATCCCGATCCGGCATGAGGCAGTGACCATTGTCTCATTCTGTCGGGTTGAATGTCACGGCACGTCAAAAAAGAAAGCGCGGACACCCAAAACGGATGTCCGCGCTGCCCCAGGGAGGAGAAATCTTTAGTTAGTTGACCCAAACGACCGGGTGAGGACGGCGATGCCCGCAATAATCAGGAAAATCGGCCAGATGGTGCCCCAGTTCATATTGAACAGGAAAATCAGCGCCACCGCCAGCGGGAACAGGCCGCCGATGAAGGCTCCGGTCACAGCCGGAGTGATGCGGTGCCCGTTATTCTGATATATCCGCCACGCACTGCCCCACGCGCCCGCCGTACCCAGCAGGATGAACAAGGCCCACCAGTTGCCGATGTGAAACAGCCCAAAGTTTTGCAGCAAGAAGATCACGCCCAACCCAATAAGCACCACTGCGCCGACCCAGGCCCCGTTGCGGTTGGTCGGTTGTTCAGCCGGAGGTAAGTCGCTCATGATGTTGCTCCTTGACACTGTGATGGCCGCATTATAGGCTCGACGCGCCTCTTTTAGAAGCGCCATACGCCCGAATTTGCCTCAGACCAAAGGCGGAGACGTAGGGGCGATCGTCATTACCTGCAACTCTTTGATCCCCGCCACTTTCACGTCCAACTCCACGCGACCCTCTGCCGCAAGGCGCTCAGCCGCCTGCTGTGCCTCGATCGATTTCCAGCCGAACACCCTTGCTGCGCTCACTAACGGCGACGCGATCACGTTGCGCAGATATTGATCCAAAATCGCGGCTCGTGCCCCCGCCCGATCGATCTCCCGCGCCCGATCGGGCACATCGGGATACCAGCGCGGCAGAACTTCGTAGATGAAGGCATAGCGCCACGCCCCCGCCGGCGCGATGCCGACGGGCAGCACTTTCAAGCCCGTCTGCAACTCCGTCAGCGCCTTCTCAAAGCGCGGCTTATTCTCTTCCGAACTCAGCCGCGACTCGCG
>JACRBO010000617.1 GCA_016219235.1 Chloroflexota bacterium | reverse complement strand
CGGCAGCAATTCTCAATTTGGCAGATATGCTCCCGCTGGATTGCCACGCTTCGCGCAGCGGCCTGGCGACGGATTGCCAAATCCGTCGAGAGCGGTCAGATTCAAAATGAGAATTGCTGGTGCTAAGGCTGGCGCGGTTGATTTTGCCTGTCCCTTGCTGTTATAATCGTTGCCAGCCGTCAAGCCAGGGAATTCCATCGACCGTGTCACAACCTAAGTTGGCTGTTCCGCGATTCTTTCGCAGTCTGCGGGTCAAGATGGCGTTGGGTGTCGCCTTGCCGATGCTGGTGCTGTCACAGGCCATGCCGGTGGTGCACGCCTGGCGTGAGCGCCTGTTGATCGACGAGCAGACGCGCTTTATCGAGGCGCAGCTGACGGCGGCCCTGACTGGTTCGCTGCATCACGCCATGTTGACCAACGATCGGGCCTTGATGGTGGACGTCTTGGAACATGTGATCAGTGCCGACGGTATTCAACGGGTCCGTATTTTGAATCTGGCAGGCATAGCGTCCGTTGATTCCAATCGGGCCGAGAGTACCGTCGGGTTGGCGGTGGGCGGCGGGTGCGACGAATGTCACGCCCGCCCGGCCGTTCAACGCGACGCCGCCTTGACTTTGTCGGCGTCTAACAACGTGATGCGGTTCGTGTCGCCAATTCGCAATCAGCCCGATTGCGCGGCCTGCCACGATCCGGCTGCGCCGCACCTGGGTGTGCTGTTGACCGAGGTTTCGACGCGGACGCTGGACGAGCATTTAGCCAGCGATCTGGTGTCTGATTTTGCGTTGGCGCTGCTAATCTCGATCGCGTTGGCGGTAGTGGCTTATTTGCTGCTGCATTGGTTGCTGATCCGCCGCCTGGATCGGATGCGCGAGCCGCTGTTGAAGTTTGCCGACGGCGATCTGACTCAGCGCTTGCCGGGCGGCAACGACGAGATCGGCGAGTTGGCGGACACGTTCAACGACATGGCCCGGCAGTTGGAACAATCCACGCGCGATCAACAGGCGCGCGCCAAAGTGCGGCAGCGGGCCATCGTGGAAGAGCGCGAGCGCATCGCGCGGGAACTGCACGACGGCATGGCCCAGGTGCTGGGCTACGTTAATACCAAGGCGATTGCCATCCGCCTGTTGCTGAAGAACCAGCAGATCGGGCAGGCCGAGCAGAATTTGCAGCAATTGGAAGATGCGACGCGCGGCCTGTTTGTCGATGTGCGCGAGGCGATTCTGGGCTTGAAGATGACCGGGCAGAGCGGGGGGCTGATCGGCGGCTTGGAGGAGTATGCCGCGCAGTTCAGCCGCCTCAGCGATATTCCGGTCAAGGTGACGGTTGCGCCCGAAGTGCGCACGCTGTATCTGCCGCCCGAAACAGAGCTCCAACTACTGCGTATTGCGCAGGAAGCACTAACCAACATTCGCAAGCATGCGTCCGCCGACCGCGCCGAAGTGTCCATGCAGGTGATCGCACGGCAGCTGGCGATTACGATCAGCGACGAGGGGCGCGGCTTTGAACCCGATCGGTTGCGGCCCGATCGCGACTTCAGTTTCGGACTCGCCACCATGCGTGAGCGCGCCGGGGCGATCGGCGCGGAGTTCTATCTGAATACCCGGCCCGGCGTCGGCACGACATTGACGATCCGGCTGCCCCTGACGGAGTCATAATCATGCGCGTTCTCATCGTTGATGATCATTCGCTCTTTCGTGATGGCATCGGCAGTTTGCTGCAAGCCGCCGGTTTTGAAGTGGTCGGCGGGGCCAGCAACGGCCAGGAAGCGATCGAGGTCGCAATGCGCCTGCGACCGGAATTGATCTTGATGGATGTCTCCATGCCGGAAATGAACGGCATCGAAGCCGCGCGTCAGATTAAGGCCCAATTGCCCGGAGTCAAGATTGTGATGCTGACCGTCTCCGACGACGATCGTGTGCTGATCGATGCGGTCAAGGCGGGTGCCAGCGGCTACCTGCTCAAGAGCCTGGATTCGACCGAGTTCCTATCTATGTTGGAAGGTGTTCAACGTGGCGAGTCGGCCATGCAGCGGCAGACCATGTCGCGCCTGCTGGACAGCCTGTCGGATTTCTCGCGCGAACCGACCGTGGAGTTGACTATGCGCGAATTGGAGTTATTGAGGTGGGTGGCGCAGGGTTATTCCAACAAAGCCATTGCTAAAGAAATGTCCATTAGCGCAAACACCGTCAAATACCACATGAAGAGCGTGCTGCAAAAACTGAGCGTGCAAAATCGCGCCGAGGCGGTGGCTACGGCCATCCGCGCGGGTTGGCTGCCTGCGCCGGCTGCGCGAGTCTAATTGGGCATATTGCCCTGATAACGCAGCGACCTCACCGGTTGATTCGGTGAGGTCGTTTTTGTTCGAGGCAAATAATAACCCGGTTGGGCCAGATAATTGGGGGGTGGCTCAGCCGGGCTTAATAAGTGACCGCGATTTGATTGAGCGCAGTATACAACAGGTTGAGTTAAAAAAGGTTTTCGGAATGCTTGCAATTCCATTGCAGATGCATTGCAACCCTTGATGCAAAACGGATCGCCGTGTGCGCAGCACCTGACGACCCGCACGAGAAGTTTTCCGCAGGTTTGAATTGGGTGGCAATCTGGCTGGCATTTGCCATCGATTGCAAATTGATGGCAGGGGTTGGGAAGCCCGCGTCGCAGGCTTGAAAGGGGTGGCGATCTGGCTGGCGTTTGCCATCGATTGCAAATCGACGGCAAGGGTTGGGAAGCCCGCGTCGCGGGCTTGAAATGAGGATAGCCGTCGGATCGCGGCCTAATTGCTGGCGACCTGATCGCCCTTTACGTGCCTGTCGAAGAAGGCTACGGTGCGGGACATGACTGTGCCCCAGTTGTTGAGTAGGTTGTGATTGTCCCCCGGGTACACAAAGTATTCCACCGGCCGCCCGGCGTCGAGCAGCGCTTGATTCAGGCTGTCCGAGAACTCGGTGGGCACGTCCGCATCGTTGGTGCCGTGATGCAATTGGATCGGGCCGGAGACCTCTGCCGCAAAGGCGATGGGTGAGATCGAATCCCAGAAGGTTGGATTTTCATCCGGCGGGCCGTGCTGAGCCACAAACTCTTCGCGCCAGCGCCGCGCCTGAGGCGGAATCGTCGCAGGGATGGGCCGCCGCCAATTGTTGAGCAAGTCCGCGTAAGACGCTACCACACCCGCCCAGATCACACCCGCTTTAATATCGCCCGTCGTCACCATGGCGCGCAGGGTGATGTGCCCGCCCATCGAGTGGCCGTACATGCCGATGCGGTTCGGGTCGGCATCGGCATGGCGCTTGATCGAGGCGAGGGCGTTGAGGACGTCGATCGTGTAATCGGGCTGGCCGTAGCCGCCGCGCGAGTCGCCTTCGGAATCGCCGTGGCCGCGATAGTCGGGCTTGATCACAATGTAGCCGCTGGTGGCTAATCGTCGCACATGCGATTCGTACAGTTCGGTGGTGCGATAGACCGCGGGCGGAATGTAACCGTGATTGAAGACGATGACGGGCCAGCCGGTGGGCGGCCGATCACCTATCGGGATGGTGAGCAGTGCGAAAATTGTGTTGCCGTCCGATTGATACGACACCACCGCTTGAGTGTAGTTGCTGCCGCGCGGTAGTTGCTGCTCGATCACCAGATCGCTGCCCGGATAAGTCTGCTGTCGCATGTATTGCACATCAAGCGGATTGGGCAGGGGCGTGGGTGTAGGCGTGACGGTCGGGGTTGGAGTGGGCGTTGGTTCCGGCGTTGGGGTGATCGTCGGCGTGTTGGTGGGAGCGACAGTCAGCGTGGGCGTCGCTGGCGCGATCACCTGAGCGATGGGCGTCGGCGCAGGTGTGCTGCATGCGGCCAGCAGCCACAGCGATAAGGCGCTTAGTCCCAGTCTGGTGAGTAGTTTGCGATTCATGATATAGCCCAAGATGAACGTCGCACGCCAAGCCGCAAAGTGGCAAAATATGGTGAAGGGACTTTGCGTCTTTGCCACTTTGCGTGAGGTTTTGCTTGAAGTCGGTGAGGCGTTAGCCTTGCGGCAGCAAATTCTTCACGTGCAGATCGAAGAACTCGATGCTGCGCTGCATCGCCAAACCGAAACTGTTGGAGATGTTGTGATCGTCGCCCTGATAGGTGTACAACTCCACCAGTTCCTCGACGGCCAGCATTTGCTGATACAGCGTCTCCGATGCGGCCAGCGGCACACTGCTATCGGCCGTACCGTGATGCAGTTGGATGGGGCCGGAGAGTTCGGTCAAAAACGCATTCGCCGAGATCGAGTTCCAGAAGTCAGGATTTTCTTCGGGTGTGCCGTACAGCTGGGCCAGCTCGTTGCGCCAGCGGTTTCGTCCGCCCGTCGCTGTCGAAGTCGGTTCGGGCGTGAAGTCCGGCGGCAGCGGCGTTGCTGTCGGGCGCACGAAGAGATTGGGATACGGCCCCACCACGCCACCCCAGATCACGCCCGCCTTGATCGTGTTGGTGATCACCATCGAGCGCAGCGTGATGTAGCCGCCCATCGAATGCCCCCACATGCCGATGCGATTGGGATCGGCGGCGGGATAATGCGCCATCGAAGCAGTCGCATTGAGCACATCGGCTACATACCCGGTGGAACCGTACGCGCCGGTTGGATCGCCTTCCGAGTCGCCGTGGCCGCGATAGTCCGATCGGAATACGATGTAGCCCGAGCGCGCCAGCCAATCGACGTAGGCGATGTAGCGCTCGGTCGTGCGATACACATCGGGCGGGATGAAGCCGTGATTGAAGATGATCACCGGCCAGCCGGTGGCGGGCTGATCGCCATTGGGCACGGTGAGTAAAGCGTAAATCTTTAGGCCGTCCGACAGATACGAGGCGAGATAACGCTGATAGTTGGAGCCGGGCGTCAACACTTGCTCGATCGTCACATCGCTGCCCGGATAGCCGCGCTCGCGCATCGATTGGATCGTCAGCGGATGCGGCGTTGCGGTAGCGGTTGGCGTGGCGGTGGGCGTCGATGTAGCGACTGGCGTCGCGCTCGGCGCGGGTGTGTTGGTTGAGGCGGCTATCTGGATGGCAATGGGCGTGGGTGTGGCAATCACTTGCGCCACCGGCGTGGGCGCAGGTGCGCTGGCGCAGGCTGCCAACAGCAAACCTAAACTCACTGCCCCCGGTAATCGTTGCAGTCGATGAAGCCCGGTCATGTAGTCCTCCCTGACGCATATCTCCTGTTCAGTACTACGCTAAATGAGGCGGATTGGTTTATCCCGTGAGATGAATGGCGGATGAGTGTTTAGGCACCTATCTTGACAATGTTAAGTCAGGCTACATCAAAGAATAACTCCGCAGATTGCTCCGGCTGGATTGTCAAATCCAGCCGCTAATCGCCGGATTGCCAAATCCGGCGGGAGCGCGGAAAGTACGGACTATATCTTGAAAATCCATTAGCCACAACGCCCAGCGGCCCGCCGCGATGCAGACACGGGCAGAACACAGAGAGCGCAAAGAGGACCTGTTATCTTTGGCGTTCTTTGCGCTCTCTTGCGGCAAGTCAGGAAATCTGACAGTGTCGAGCTGTTATGGCGGGAAAAACTTCACGAACTCGCAGTTGCCAGCGCCGAATAAATTTCTTTCAAAAAGCGGCTGGGCCGCGTCGCCAACAACTGTATCTGGGTGAAGCCCGCCGCCTGCGCCAGATCGCTCCAGCGTTCATACGGAATCGGATACGGCACGGCGGTATTGCCCTGCGTCACGTTGTACTCCACGACGATGAAGCGTCCGTCCGGTTTCAGGTGCGCCTTCAACGTCTGGACGATGGTTAGCGGCTCACGATAAAAGTG
>JACRBO010000626.1 GCA_016219235.1 Chloroflexota bacterium | reverse complement strand
GGTATTCCAAGGATTATTACGCCCACTCGCAGGCGCAGGAAAATCCGCTGGGGCCGGTCAATGGCGCGGTCAAAGTGCTGCGGGGCGGTTCATTCAACAACGATGCGTGGCAGGCGCGCACAACCAATCGATCGTATGCGAATCGCAATCAAGCCCGACCTGAAGTGGGCTTTCGGGTGGCGTTGGCGGTTTAAGCCGCAACCGGCAGCGACAACAACGACAGGGGTGCGCGGCCATAATTGTGGCCGAATTCGATTGGGTGGTCGTTGAGGACGGCCACGATGCGCTCGGCGGCATGACCGTCGCCGAAGATGGCCGGATGATCGAGCGGCGGTTGAAAGTTGCCCACGGTGTTCACGATCTGATCGGGCCGCGTGCCCACCAGCCGATTCCAGCCTGCGTCCACTGTTTCGGGCGATTCGGTCGTGTCGCGCACGGTAAAGCAGGGGATCGACAAGCCGTAGGCCTCGCGTTGAATCTCATCCAGGTCGGTCAGCACGGCCCGCGACTCTTTGATGAGTTGCAGTTGATCGAGATAGCCGACAGGTTCGATCGGGAGGATGTGATTCGCCAGGGTTACGCCCACTTGATCGAGCGCCTGTTGCAGGTGTGGCCCGCAGGGCATGACAACCGGCTCACGAATCGCGTTGAACGCACGGATCAGATCGCGCAGCCGTACCGGGTCATCGACGATGTCGGCGCGACCTAACATTGCCAGTAGGTATACGCCCGTCGGCAGCCCGATCCGCGCTAAGACGGTGGAATGTAAGCGCGCCAACGGCAGGTAACGCAGCGTCACATCCAACAGTACGTCGCCGCTGACCACCACCCCGTCGCACATTCCTTCAGCCGCCAGGCGTTGTTGTGCCATCACCGAACTACAAAACACCCAGTCAGCCAGTCGATCGGCCACCAGGCGGTTGATCTCTTCCGGCCCACGTTTGGAATAGGCCCGCCGGCCACCGTCGATGTGAACCAGCGGTAGTTGCAATCGGGCCGCAGCCACTGCCCCCGCTAACGCGGGCGAATCGCCGCCACGAACGATGACCAGATCGGGTTGACGCTCGATCAGAGTACGCTCCAGCCGCATCAACAGGCCGGGAAACGCGCGATCCCAATCGGCCACATTGATGTCTAGATTCACATCAGGCTGCGATATCCCCAGATGTTCCACGTAGCCGCGCGTCGCGTGAAAGTCCGAGTAACGCCCCGGATAGATCAAGATTTCGGTGTGCTGCGGACGCAACAACTGGCTAACGGCAAACGCCGGCACAAAGTCCAGATGCGCACCCACGATTGACGCAATTTTCATACCACAATCTTAGGGTTTTCTTGTTTGCAGTATGTTGGTAACCACTGTATACCGGCCGCTTGTAACGTATAAGTTCGGTCAAAAACCGATTGGGGCGACCAGCCGCGCAGCGCGCCACGGTAAGAACCTGTTAGATCGGTTAGAGTTTTGACATGCCCACCCGCCCGTGAGGTTTGCGGTACGCCTGACAATCATGCGGCCCGATTAACACGGCACTTTTCGGCGTACAGGGTGACCGCCGTGACAAACACCAGCCTCAATTGGCCGGTCCCTGGTGATTGCGACCAAAGCCTGTATTGCGTATTTGTGCACGGGTTAACGGCCCTGGGCGGTGGTCTCGTCAAGGAATCTAACCTCTCTAACACGTCCTTGACATGCCGCGCTACGAGTAGAAAGCCCCATACACCTTTTGACCAAATCTATACCCGATCGTCCCAATTACGTCATCAATCTCCAACGGCACGCAAACCGCGCGATGCCATAATCGCTACAATAAACATGCCCAATCCATCTTAGTGAGGTTATCGCGTGTCTACACCCGAAGAAATCATCCGCACTCACATCGCCCAGAATATCTTGTTCAGCAAAACGTATGCGCACTCCGATGACGCGTCCTTTCTGGAAGAAGGCATCATCGACTCCATGAATGTGATGGAACTGATTCTGTTCGTCGAAGAGAAATTCGGTGTGGAAGTGGCCGACGACGAAATTGTGCCCGACAATTTCGATTCTGTGGCGCGCATCGCGGCCTTCGTGGGCCGCAAGAGCGCCGTCGCCGCGTAAGTCATTCGGAGCACAACATGAATACCGCAGACTATCTGCTGGATACAGGCGACAACGATCGCCCCGCGCTGATCGCGAACAAGGTGACGTATTCCTATCGTGATGTGCGCTCGGCCAGCGGTCGGCTGGCCGCTGAATTGTTAGCGGCCGGCGTGCAGCCCACCGATCGCGTGGGTATTTTTGGCAACAATTCGTTGTTCTGGCTGGCCGCCTATCTGGCGACGTTGAAGCTTGGCGCGATCGCCGTGCCGTTTGCCACGGTCCTGACTACCGAAGCGATCAGTGATATGCAGGCCTTCATGCGCTGCAACGTCATGTGCGCCGAGCAGCGGCTGTATCGCCGCTTTGCCGGGGCCTTTGCCGAAACGCAGCCGGTGATTTTTGACGACGTGTTGACTGGGCCGGGCGCGCAAGTGTGGCCCGGCGGCGACGAGACCGATCTGCACGCCGACGCCGCGTTGATGTTGACGTCTGGCACCACTGCCCGGCCGCGCGCCGTGCGCATCACGCATCGCAACATTCAGGCCAACACCGACTCAATCATCGAGTATCTGGCATTGAACGAAGACGAGCGCATCGGCGTGATTCTGCCGTTTTATTATTGCTTTGGCACCTCGCTGCTGCACACCCATTTGCGCGCGGGCGGCACGCTGGTCGTATCGAATCAATTTGTCTACCCCGAAACGACGCTCGATCTGATGGAAGCCACGGCCTGCACCGGCTTCGCGGGCGTGCCATCGACCTATCAAACGCTGTTGCGCAATTCCACATTCCCGAAGCGCGAGTTGAAGTCGCTGCGCAAGGTGCAGCAGGCCGGCGGCAAATTGCAGACGGTGTTGATTCAAGAATTGATCGAGGCAGTCAAGCACGGTCAGGTGTTCGTAATGTACGGCCAGACCGAAGCCACTGCTCGACTGTCCTATTTGCCCCCGCAGTTGCTGGGCAGCAAGCTCGGCTCGATCGGGCGCGGCATCCCGCAGGTCACGCTCCGCGTGATAGGTGAGGACGGCCAACTCGTGAAACCCGGCGATGTGGGCGAAATCTACGCCGAGGGCGACAACATCAGTCCCGGCTATCTGGATGAGCCGGAAGTGAACGCGCAGAAGTTTGTGGACGGCGTGCTGCATACCGGCGATCTGGCGACCGTAGACGACGACGGCTTCATCTTCGTCGTCGATCGCAAAGCGGACTTCATCAAGTCGTACGGCTATCGGGTCAGCAGCCAGCAAGTGGAAGGCTGCATCGTGGAGATGCCCGACGTGGTAGCCGCGGCCGTGATTGGTGAGCCTGATCTGGTGCGCGGCGAAGCGATTGCGGCCTTTGTGGTGCTGCGCGCGGGCGCCACCGCCACACCCCACGACATCATCGCGCATTGCGCGCAACGACTACCAAACTATATGACGCCGCTGGACGTAACCGTTATTGATCGGCTGCCCGTGAATGCTCACGGAAAAGTGGTCAAAAACGAGTTGCGTAAACTGGTGATGGCCTGACACGTCACCGGCTAGCAGGTCAACTCGCGCGATCGGTTGGGGGGCCGAATCACGAGTTGGTCGTTGTTTTGATAAGAGGGTTAACTCGATGTCGAAAATCTTGATTGCCTTAGCCAGCGTTGCCATCACAATCGGCGCATTGTTTGTGATGGCAGTGCAATTCAGTCTGGCCGCGCCCCTGGCCGCACCAGACGCCAATGAAGTGACGGTCTGCACCTGGCTGGGCTGTAAGCCGGGCGCAGTGAGCTACACTCAGGACGACGGACTAACATCCTGCCAGCCGGAACTGGAAGCTGTGGGCTTTCGTGGAACTTTTTACTACAACGGAACTGACACCTTGTCCTGGTTTACCTCACTAAGTGGAAATGGTCACGAGATCGGCTCACATTTAGCGGCTCACGACTTAAATTGCACCATGCCTCCTCCGAGCTGCGAGCCTGACTGCACACTGGCGGATTTGCGTTCACAATCGTATGTTCAACCAGAAATCGACGGTTTCCGAGAGAATCAAATTGATCCCAACGTGCTCGCGATTGAGGCAGGTACCGGCCAGCCGGTCATGTCGATGGCTTACCCGTGCGGGAGTACCGGTGCGGCCCGCATGGTAGCCTCCGAACAGTATTTTCTGGGCGCGCGTGGTTACTACGACCCATGGGATGGCGCTGACTTTCCGTGGATTATCGACATCAACGCCGCTATCCTGCCTGATGCGATGCTGTTGAACTCAGACCTGGACGGCGTCAACGCCGTTGCCTTCATCGATCGCGCCATCAGCGAAGGCAAGTGGGCCATTTTTACGTTACATGACACCACTGGCTTTGCCTGCCCGGGCCTCTCATATATCGATAGCCGTAGAGATTCGCTGTGGGTTGCGCCCACGGGCGAAGTGCTGAAGTACATCAAGGTGCGCGATGCTTTCCGGTTCGGTAACTACGTTCAAACGTACAACACCATCAGTTTTGACGCGGGCCATTCGCTGAGCACCATGCAGCGGCAAACGTATATCGGCACGCCCTTGCTGCCGATCGTATTTGACAACCCGGTCACGCTCAACGTGGATGTGCCGCTGAACAACGGCGTTAGCGGCGTCACCGTCGATGGCATACCAGTGAGCTACACCATCACCGGCACGGTGGGCAGCACCCACGGCGTATTGCTGACAACGACGTTGGAAGTCACCCGGAACGTGGCCATCACGCTGACCGGGCCGAACACCGTCCAACTGCAGGACTTAAGCGCCCGGTCGGATTCCGAACTGGGCCAGAATTTGGGTTGGCTGCTCGCCATGATTATTCTCGGCGCCAGCGGGTTGGCGGGACTAGTGAAAGCCAATCGACATCAGCCGCGCCGCGCCGCCCTGCGTGAGCGCGATTGACTCAGCACTGATCGCTGTCGATCGCCAGGGCTAGATCGCAGCGCCGACATCATCGGCCTAACATTCAGGTCGGCACTTGAGCCGGCTTGATGTGGTTGTGTTTTAGGCGTCGTTCGCGCCGGTTGTTTATCGGGTAAACTTATGTTTCATGTCAGTCACGGGGAGAAGGTACGATGTCAAAATCAATTCAGCGTTTAGTGTTCGGGGGGCTTATCATGGTAGTGACCGTGTTGTTTGCGGTCGCCGTGCGTCGATCGGAGGCCGCCCCCGCAGCGTCGCCCGCCCTTCAATCGGGCGGCGATGTCACCGCGTGTACCTGGCTGGGCTGCAAGAGCGGCGCGGCCAGCTATTCGCAGGACGACGGGCTGACCAGCTGTCGGGCGCCGTTGGAAGCCGCCGGGTTTCGCGGAACGTTCTACTACAACGGCACCAGCACGCTGTCATGGTTCGCG
>JACRBO010000625.1 GCA_016219235.1 Chloroflexota bacterium | reverse complement strand
TATGAGGGCGGTGGCCCTGGCGGAAGTCTCATCGTCGACTGGGCGCGTATGAGCGATTATGCGCCGTCACCCTGCACGTATACGTCGCGGTTGATCGATTCTGGATTGGACGGCTCCAGCTTTACAGGACTTAGCGCGACGTTGGTCACGCCCGCAGGCACGGACATTGCATTTGAAGTCATCACATCGACCAACAACATCACCTGGGGCGTATGGACGCCCGTTAATGCCGATGGCACGTTCATTTCAAGCACAGCGCGCTATCTGCGATACCGGGCGGCACTGACTACGACCGATGCGCTGCTGACACCCGAAGTCCAAAGTGTCAGCGTGCATGGCTTTGGGCCGCCGCCGACGGCCGTGCGCGTCACCACATTCTCGGCTAATGGGCCAGATTTTGGAGTGCGTGGTTGGCTGATCGGGCTAAGCGGTGCCGCGTTGCTGGCTGGCGGCGTGCGTGTGATCCGGCGGCGCAAAACGATCGGTTAGTCCATCCGGCCTACGTAATTCTGCCAGAATTGAACCGGCGGGGGTCGAAGACGACCTTCGCCGGGTCTATTTATCAGGGGACGTCACGCAGCTGTGACCAAAGTACTCTCACGTCTACGGATCAATAGGGCAGATGTACTACTGACACGGTGCAGTGCCTACGGTATCATGGTTTGCGTCAGGTTGGTGTGCTGGCAAAATGGTTTTGGGGGGGGAATGTATGAGCATACTTGGTCGACATCGTCGACTTCACACTTGGGTTTTGATTATCAGTCTGTTGGGTACGTTGTCGGTGTGGCAAACGCGGCCACTGGGCGTTGTACAGGCCCAAGAAACATACGAAGCCGATCGGGCCGGGGCGCTCGATCGGTCGTCCGTTAATTATGATCGGCAGTCCGGAAACTCGCCAGAAGCGACTTACAGAGTCTTTTTGCCCTTTATCACAAGGCCCGTGCCGGAAGAAAAGAACTGGCCTATGGCCGGCGCTAATCCGCAGCGAACGTCCTGGGTGAGTGAAGAAGTGCGCGGCGCGCTGCGCCCGCAATGGTTCAGACCCCTTGAGCCGTATATCCCCGCGCACGTCCAAATTATCGCGGCAAATGGCCTGCTCTACGTTTCCACGGCGCGTGGATTGTACGTGTTAATGGCCGATACTGGGGCGCAGAAATGGGTCTTTCCGACCGAATTGCCGCTGGGTAATTCACCGACGATCGTGGGCGGCGTGGCTTACGTGGGCGGTCACGATAAGCACTTGTACGCATTGGATGCGGCCAGCGGCCAGCTGCTGTGGTCGTTTGTGGCCGAGGGCGGCTTTGACACGAATCCGCTGGTGGTGAACGGGCTGGTGTACGCGGGCAATCGCGATGGTTACCTGTACGCGATTCATGCCGACGGCACGGCCAACGAAGGCACCCTGGCGTGGAAGTACAAGACCGATGGCCCCATCCACTTTTCGGCGGCCTATTCCGACAACACGCTTTACTTCGCCTCGAACGATGCCTACGCCTATGCGCTGAACGCCCAGACGGGCGCGCTCGTGTGGAAGTCGGCCAAACTGCCCACCGGCGATGGTTTCCACAACTGGTGGCCGGTTGTGCGCGATAACCTGGTCATCTTCTCGGGCAGCTTTGCCTATCGTGGTTTCACTCCGCCGCAGACCAACTGGTCGTGGGAGATGCTGACCAAGAGCGATCCGCCGCTGTTTGATGCGGCCTGCAACGTGTCCATGAGCGCGCCGTTGGGTACGCTCCAACCTGACAGCACCATGGATTTCTCCACGGCGCTGAAGTATCTGGAAGATCGGCCGTGGCGGCGTTTGTATTACTTGCTCAATCGCACCACGGGGCAAGAACTGACCTACGATACTAATGGCAACGGCAAGCCCGAATATGCACCGCTGCTCAACACCGGCACAAATTCCGGCACGCGCTATCCGGCATTGATTGACGCCAACGGCGCAATCTATACCTTTAACCATTACACCTGCAACTATGGACAGGTCGCCAGTTGGCAGCCCGGCGCGACCTCGGTCAAGATTCGCAGCTCCAGGCTGATCGCCGTCGATGAGCCGTTGGGCTACTCGGCGGGCGGAAATGTGATTTACTGGACTCACTGCTGTGATCGCAGCGCGGGCGCGTTCGACATCAACACTAACGACGAGTGGGCTTACTTTGATTACAATCTGGCTGACCTGATCCCCGGCTATAACGATCTATACGAGGGCCAGATGCAGGCCAGTGTGACGGCGGTGTACGGCGGCTGGAACGGCGTGTACGGTTCTCACGGCAATCAGAATCCGTCCATTCCGTATCGGGGCAAGGTGTTCATGCATCGCAGCAACTCCATCATCGCTTTCTCGGCGCAGGGCGGAGCGCAGGCGCTGCCGATGTGGGGCACAGTCGATCAGCTGGACCCCGCGCCCGACGTCGATGTAAATGTGCTCAAGCAGCGCCTGACGACTGAAGTGCAGAAGATGATTCAGGCCGGGCACCTGCGGCCCGGATTGGCCGCGCTGGGCGGCTTCGCCGGCAACGCCCGATCGCTAGTGGGCGACAACCTGGCTGATTACTGGAGCAATCCAGCTGATACGATTTTGGTGCTGACGCTGGCATATCCGCACCTGTCGACGAGTTTGCAACAGAGTTTGAAGACCTACTTGCAAAACGAATTTGCCAACTATTCG
>JACRBO010000616.1 GCA_016219235.1 Chloroflexota bacterium | reverse complement strand
GTCGGAGTTCATCGGCGCGATCGCCAAAGAAAGTGGTCTCGAGAAGAAGCAAGTCGTCGCCGCGCTCGATGCGCTGAACACCGTCGTCATCAAGCAGCTCAGCAAGGCCCCCGGCGAAGTGGTACTGCCCGGCCTGCTCAAGCTCGTCACCGTCAAGAAGCCGGCGGTCAAAGCCCGCCCCGGCATCAACCCCTTCACCAAGGAGCCGACCGTTTTCAAAGCCAAGCCGGCCACCAAAGTCGTGAAGGCTCGCATGGTGAAGGCCCTCAAGGACGCGGTCGTTAAATAACGCCGCCGCCCTCTCACCGTAAACGCCCCGGTTCGCCGGGGCGTTTTTGTTGCGAAATCGGTAATTGGTCGATCAGTAACCGGTCAACCAGTTACCGGTTGACCAGTCACCAGTTACCGATTACAGTCCCTTCGCTTTCGCCGTGCCCTTCACGATCTCCGCAAAATCAGGCGCTTTCAGCGACGCGCCCCCGACGAGGCCGCCGTCGATGTCCGGCATGCCCATGAACTCGACGATGTTGGCGGGCGTGACGCTGCCGCCGTATTGCACGCGCACGGCCTGCGCCACGGTCTCGCCAAACAGCTCACTTAGCGGGCCGCGCACATTCAACGCGATGACGCTGTTCGCGCCCGCGCCGGTGGCCGCTTTGCCCGTGCCGATGGCCCACACCGGTTCGTACGCAATCACGATCGACTGAGCTTGCTCGGCGGTCAGACCCGCCAGGCCGCCCCGCACCTGCGTGCTGACGACGCGCGCCGTCTCACCCGCTTCATATTGCGCCAGCGTTTCACCCACACACACGATCGGCGTGAGGCCCTTTGCCAGAGCCGCCTTCGTGCGCTTGTTCACGGTCTCGTCCGTTTCACCGAAGTATTGACGGCGCTCGCTGTGCCCGATGATGACGTAATCGACCAGACCCTTCAACATGCTGGCCGAGACTTCGCCGGTGAAAGCCCCCTTCTCTTCCCAGTGCATGTTCTGCGCGCCAACTTTGATCTTCGATCCGGCCAGCGCCTCAGCCACGGCATTCAACGCCACGAACGGCGGGCACACCACGATCTCGATCTGTTCGACATCGAGCACGAGGCGGCGCAGTTCGCGCACCAAATCCACGGCTTCACTTACGGTCTTGTTCATTTTCCAGTTACCGGCAATGATGGGGGTTCGCATGTTTCGCTCCTTGTGTGCCAGCGGCACGTGATTATTGTCTAAATCGCTCGGCGCGACAATCGAGTTCAGCCAACACCAGGCGCACCCATGGTGCGATCGGTGCTTTGAGGTCACTCAAGCCGGACTGTCTGAATTCGCGCGCGGCGGCAATAGGCTCGCTGCGCTTCAACAACGCGCACGCTTTCAGGGCATGCGCTGCCACATAATCGGTGTTGGCGCGCAGCGCGCGACCCAGCGAGGCGTCAGCCGCGTCCAGATCATTCTGCAAGAGTTGCGCAGCGGCTAGCGCGGTCTGCAGCTCCACATTTGCGGGTGCTTGCCGCACCAGAATCTCAAACTGGGCCTGTGCCTTGCCCGGTGCATTGGCGGCCAGCCAACTCTCGCCGGCGATGACGCGCAGCTGGACCTGCTGTTCAGGGGCAACGCCTTTCTTGTCAATCTGTTGCTCAGCCTTGTTGGCGACATCGGCAAATGCGCTCCGCGCCTGATCGATTTGCCCTTGCAGCGCCAGCGCGTTGGCCCTGGCGAAATCTTCTCGCAGGCGCGCAATGGCTTCAGTCATTGCAGTATTCACTGCCGCGGGCGGAGCGCCACCGGGTTGAGTGCCGTTCGATGGAACGCCATTCGGCGCGGCCTGACGCCCTCCCTGTCCGATCACGATGGCGATCACGACGACGGCGATCAGCCCGATCGCGCCCAGTGCCAGCCACGTTTTCGCTTTCGATTTAGGCGCGTCAACCGGCAAGGCGCGCGTCGCTAACGGATCCGTCGAGGGTGTCGGGCCGATCGGGGCGGTGGGTTCGATCGGGGTGGAGACAACCGCCATGACCGGACTTGGCGTAGACGCACTGACTTGCGTATGATCGATCGCTCGATCGAAGGCTGCATAAAATTCGCTCACACTCGCATAGCGATCGGCTCGATCTTTGGTGAGTGCTTTCAGCAAGACACGTTCAAGCGGTTCCGGGAAATCGGGCTTGATCGATCGGGGCAGCGGCAGCGGCGCGTAAATGTGATCGTGAATGACGGCATACGGTGTATCAGCCTGATACGGCACACGCCCGACGAGCAACTCATACACGACTACGCCTAGCGAATAAACGTCGGTGCGCGCGTCCAGATCCGATTGACCTTGCGCCTGTTCCGGCGAAATGTACTGTGGTGTGCCGAGCAGCGAATCTTGCGACAACGTCGATTCGCCGGCCTGCGCGATGCGGGCCAAACCAAAATCGGCCAGATACACGCCGCCATCGGGCGTGAGCAAAATGTTGCTGGGCTTCACGTCGCGATGCAAAACGCCCTGCCCGTGCGCGTAAGCCAGCGCATCAGCCACCGGCCTGATCACGCGGCGCACTTCATCGAGCGTCAAATCACTTTTAGTCAAACGCGCCTTCAACGTCTCGCCTTCGATGAAGCGCATCACCAGATACGGCTGGCCGCCGGCCTCGCTGAAGTCAAAGACCGGCACGATATTCGGGTGCTCCAGTTTGGCAACGATGCGGGCTTCACGCTGAAAGCGCGAGAGGAAATTGGGGTCTTGCTTGAAGGCGGGGTGCAGCACTTTGATCGCCACATAGCGATCGAGCGCGGCGTGATAGGCTTTGAACACGGTCGCCATGCCGCCGCTGCCCAGCTGCGCCGTCACCTGATACGGACCCACTTGCTCGCCGATCGAAAAACTCATGCCGCGCCCCCGATTCAGTGTGCGTCGATTATAGCCGCGCCGTATCAATTCGACAACAGCCAACTGGAGCGCGGTTGTGACTTCGTTCTGCATCTGGTATCATTGCGCCGCCTTCACTCCCGGCCAACCATCACTCACCTATGGACATTGCACCCATTATCCTCACCTACTGTTTGCCGCTGGGCATCACCCTCATCGCCTGGGGCAGTTGGGACGACGAGCGCGTGCGACAGCAAGCGGCCACGACGATCTGGGTTGTAGCCTTAGCTGTGATCGCGTATGCCATGATCGGCTTTGCCTTCAACTTCGGCGGCATCGGCCTGCGGCCCGATGTGCCCGGCGGCCTACGCGGACTCGATCGGATGTGGTCGCCCGTCGCGGGCGCAGCCGGCCGCAATTGGGGCCTTATCGGTGTGGAAGGCTATCTGCTCAGCGCGCAATCCACCCTGCCCGGCGATCTGGCTTTGCTCTTCACGCTGTTCCTGCATCAACTACCGTTGGTCATGACGGCCGCGCTGATTCCCGCACTGGCCCTGGCCGGTCGCGTGCGGCTGATCACGATCTCGATCATCACGGTGAGTGTGGCAGGCGTCCTTGTGCCCATCCTCAATGCGTGGGCGTGGGGCGGCGGCTGGTTGTTCATGCTGGGTCAGGACGCCAAGTTCGGCCACGGCCTCATCGATCCGGGCGGCCTGGCGGCGACGTTGTCCGCAGCGGGCTTTATCACCCTGGCGGCATTGGCGGCACTACGCATCCGCCGCACCGCTGATCAAGCAATCGATGGTTCGCCGCTTAAATCGATCTTTGGGGCGATCGTCTTCGCGATTGGATGGCTGGCGTGGCTAACCACCGATCCGATCCTGCAAACCAACCGATCGATCGATCTGGCGCTGGCGGCCACGAATTTACTTTTGAGCGGCGCGATTTCGGCCATCATCGCTACGGCGTATGGCTGGTTTACCACGGGCCGCCCGTACGCACCGCTGGCCGCGCGCGGTCTCATCGCCGGTCTCATCGCGGGGGCAGCAAGTGCAGCCTTCGTGCCGACGTGGTCGGCATTGGCGATCGGCGCGGTGGCGGGCCTGTGGACGCCGATCGGGCTGCACGCAGTCTCGCGCTGGTTGAAGTTGGCGGAT
>JACRBO010000615.1 GCA_016219235.1 Chloroflexota bacterium | reverse complement strand
GTTGAATCGTTCGGAAAATCCATTTGATACATGCTGCCGCGCGCCATGATGATGAAGCAGAATTTATCGGGGCCGGGGCAGGCGCTCATGGCCTGATGCACTTCGCCCACGCGCTGGGCATCCGTGGGGCCGTCGCCGCTGCGCGAGATGATCACCTTGACGGTGCGGATCGGCGCCGATCGACTGTAGCCATTGCCGCTGCCGTTTTTGTGGCCGTTACCATTTCCATTACCGTTGTGCCCGTTGCCATTGCTCTTGGGCGCGGGCGTTGTCTCATGGCGCGGCGTGGCAATCACAGGCGGCGGCGCTTGAACTGGCTTCGGCTCCGGCACGACCGATCGGGGTGTTCGCACGGCGTAATCGGCGGTGGACTCTTTGACAAGATTAATCGGCTTTTGTGGCGCGTTTGGCCCGGGCGCAGGCGCTTCATCCATCAACGGATCGCCCATCTCAAAGGCCTCACCCGCAAACGGATCAAACTCTTCGGTGATCGACTCATACCGATCATCGACAAAATCAATTGCTGAGTGCTGATTGCTGATTGCTGATTGACGTGCGACTGCGGGTCGATTGCTGGTTGTCGGTTGCTGACTGGCAACCACCGGCTTCTTCACCTCTAGCAGATTGCTCGCAATGCCTGCCTCCTGCATCTTGCTCGCGAAGCGTGCATCTTGCTTCCTGAGCTCTGATCCCTGATCCCTGATCCCCGAGCCCTGATCCCTTTTTGCATTCTTATCCGGAATCGCGTCAGTCACCTGCGGCTTATCGGTCGCGGAGTCAACTAAGATTTTCGGCGTGCGCCCCTTCGCGTCGATCGTGCCGCGCACCAGAATGATCTTTTCGTTCTGCCACAGCGCCTGCGTCGTCTTCCACAACCTGGGAAAGACCACGCACTCAAAGCCGCCCTGCACATCTTCCAATTGGACGAAGCCCATCGGGTCGCCCTTCTTGGTCGTGATGGTGCGCAGCCCCGTGACCATACCCACCATCACGGCACGCTGGCCTTCATTGTCTTCATTGAGTTCGCTGCTGAGGTGCGTGATCTCGCTCTGTAGCTGCGCAATCGCCGTGCCGACCGGATGCTCCGACACCTGTGCGCCGATGAGTTCTTTCTCCCACACCAGTTTTTCTTTCAGCGACACTTCTTCCAACTTGGGCAATGCCCCGATCGTATCCATCACCGACGTCGAGCCGCCGTCCATCGCGCCGAACAACGACATCTGCCCGGCCTCTTCAGCGCGATGCGATGAGTTGCTCATGCCCAACATCCGATCGATCAGTTGCAGCAATTGCGCGCGATTGCCGAAGTCCTCGAACGCGCCCACTTTCATCAACGCTTCCAGCGCGCGGCGATTGACGATGCGCAGATCGACACGGCGGCAGAAGTCTTCGATGCTGGTGAAGATGCCGCCTCCTGAGCCTGTCGAAGGATTGCGCGCATTCACGATCGCCTGCACGGGGCCTTCACCCACGCCCTTGATCGACGCCATACCGAAGCGGATCGCACGTTTCCCATCGGGCCGCGCTTCGATCGTGAAGTCCAGATCGCTGCGATTCACATCGGGGCGCAGCACGTCGATGCCCATGCGGCGGCACTCGATCATCAGCAGGCCGATCTTCTCAACGCTCTTCTCGCAGGTCATGATCGCCGTCATGTACTCGACGGGATAGTGTGCCTTCAAATACGCGGTCTGGCACGTCAACACTGCATAGTCGGCGGCGTGCGCTTTGTTGAAGCCGTATCGCGCAAAGAACTCGATGTCCGCGTAGACCGCTTCGGCCACCGACTGCTCGACACCGTTGTTGATCGCACCCTTGATGAACTTGGCGCGATGGGCGTCGATCTTCTCTTTGATCTTCTTGCCGACGGCCTTGCGGATCTCGTCGGCTTCACCGGGCTTGTAGCCCGCCAGCGTCACGGCCACCTGAATGATCTGCTCTTGATAAACGATGATGCCGTAGGTTTCCGACAGAATCGATTCAAGTTTGGGGTGGTGATACTTGATCTCTTCTTCACCGTGCAGACGCTTGATGTACGACGGGATATAGTCCATCGGGCCGGGACGGAACAGTGAGATACCGGCCACGATGTGCTCAAACTTGTGCGGGCGCATCTCCATCAACATGCGCCGCATGCCGCCGCCTTCCACCTGAAAGACGCCCAGCACCTCGCCGCGCGACATCAACTCGAATGCTTTGCGATCATCGGTCGGGATGTTGTTGAGATTGAGTTCGACGCCGTGATTTTTCTGGATCAGATCACACGCTTTACGCATGATCGACAACGTGATCAAACCGAGGAAATCGACCTTCAGCAACCCGATCGAATCCACCACGCCCATTTCGAACTGCGTGATCGATTCGAGCGGGCTTTCACCGCCGTCGCTCTTGGTCGGCCGGTGCAGCGGCGTGTATTCCACCAACGGCCGATCGGAGATGACGACGCCCGCCGCGTGGGTGCCGATGCTGCGCACCGTGCCTTCCACGGTGATCGCGTTGTCGATCAGCGTGCGCGTCTGTTCGTTAGCTTCGTACTCCTGCTTGAATTCAGGAATCGTCTCCAACGCGTCCCGCAGTTTCACCGCTTTGCCCGGCACCGCCGGAATGAGTTTGGCGATGCGATCGACGTCGGACAGCGGGATGTTGAGGGCGCGGCCCGTGTCGCGAATGGCCGCCCGCGCGCCCAGGGTGCCAAACGTTATGATCTGCGCGACCTTGTCTTTGCCGTATTTGTTGACAGAGTAGTTGATCATCTCCGCGCGCCGATCGTCGGGGAAGTCCATGTCGATATCGGGCATGGAGATGCGCCCTGGATTCAAGAAGCGCTCGAAGATCAAATTGTGCGGCAGCGGATCGAGATTGGTGATGCCGCTGGTGTACGCCACGATCGAGCTGGCGCCCGAACCACGGATGTTCCACCAGATGTCACGCTCGCGCGCATAGCGCGTCAAATCGGCCACGATCAAGAAGTAAGTATCGAAGCCCATCTTGCCGATGACGCTCAACTCATAGTTGAGCCGTTCGCGCACGACGGGATCATCGGCGCGCGCGCCATAGCGCTGCCGCAGGCCCTCTTCGCACACTTGCCGCAGACGATCGGCCGCCGTCACGCCGGGCGGCAGCTCAAACTCCGGCAGGTGATAGCCTTTGCTGCTCAGATCGACGCTGCACATCTCCGCAATCGCGACCGTATTCGAGAGTGCATCCGGCACTTCGCTGAAGAGCGCGTGCATCTCGTCATAGCTCTTCAGGTAATACGAGTTGTCCGTCATCCGCATGCGATCGGCCTGCGACACCAGCGAGCCGGTGCCGATGCAGATCATCAAGTCTTGCGCGGGCGCGTCTGCCTGCCGGATGTAGTGCGCGTCGTTGGTCGCCACGGGCCGCACGCCAAACTCTTTCGCCAGCGTCAGCAACTGCCGGTTGATCGAAACGAGTTCTTTGAAGCCTTCGTGCATTTGCAGTTCGATATAGAACCGATCGCGCCCGAAGACATCCACGTACCAGCCCAGCGCCTTGCGCGCTTCGTCGATCTGGCCGTCAGCCAGATACCGTGGAATCTCTGCCGCGCCGCAGCCCGTCGTGACGATCAGGCCTTCGTTGTACTGCGCCAGCGTTTCCTTATCCACGCGCGGCTTGTAATAGAAGCCTTCCAACTGCGACAGGCTGGCGAGCTTCAATAGATTCTGATAGCCCGCATCATTCTGCGAGAGTAGCAGCAGGTGATAGGGACTCTTGTCTTTGTTGGGATCTTTGTCAAAGCGCGAGCGGCGAGCGAGGTAACCTTCCATGCCGATGATGGGTTTGATGCCCGCCTTCCTGGCCGCATTGAAAAAATCGATCACGCCAAACATCGCGCCGTGATCGGTGATCGCCACAGCGGGCTGGCCCATTTCTTTCGCCCGCTTGACGATGCCGTCGACTTTGCTCAGGCCATCCAATATGGAATATTCACTGTGAACGTGAAGATGAACAAATGACATGCACAACCTTCTTTGATCGATGAGAGAGGAGATAACGAGAAGAACGCGTGTTTGATTATAGTCGGCCCACCCCGCGAGTCAAGGCACAAATCACTGACTTACCGTTCAACTGAGGTAAGTTTAGCATATCTGCGCCCGCTCGATCAATTGTTGATCGCGTACAAGCCTACTTCGCGTCTACTTGGTATAATTGCCGCAAGCGGCTTTCTGTCGCCGCCAGCTGGGGCGCGTCTGGAAACGCGCCCGCCGGAATCGAAAGCCATTATGCCCGAACTGCCCGAAGTTGAAACGCTGGTCCGAAGATTGCGCGAACCCGTCATCGGCCACACGATTGTCAACGCCGTCGTGAAGTGGCCTCGCACGATCGGCCGGCCCGCGCCTAAAGAATTCGTGCGCCAGATGCGTGGCCTCACCGTCCAGTCGATCGATCGCCGCGCCAAGTATCTGGTGTTTGAGCTGCGTCAGCATCCTGAGCGGAGCGGCGGGCGTCCTTCGACTCCACTGCGTTCCGCTCAGGATGCACCGCCACTATTCCTATTGATTCATCTCAAAATGAGTGGCAAACTAAGCGTGGTGAGCGGCGACGCGCCCATCCTGAAGCACGATCGTGTCATCTTCGATCTGGACAACGGTCAGCAGCTGCGCTTCAACGACATCCGCAAATTCGGGCGCATGCACCTGGTGCCACAGGTAGACGACATCACCGGCGCGCACGGGCCGGAACCGCTCGATCGGGCGTTTACTTTGTCGAAGTTCCGAGACATGATCGGGGCGCGATCGGGCGCGATCAAGCCGCTCTTATTAAATCAGCAGTTTCTATCGGGTGTGGGCAACATCTACGCGGATGAAGCGTTGTGGTATGCTAAGATTCATCCGTTGCGCACAGCCGATTCACTCAAAGACGCCGAGATCGCCGCGCTGTACAAATCGATCCGGCGCGTGCTCAGGCAGGCCATCGCCGATCAAGGTACCGACGCAGGCGATGGCGTCATCGAGGGCGATTACCGGCCGCGGGTGTATGATCGCCAGGATCGCCCGTGTTATCGCTGTCATCAACCGATTCATAAAACCGTAGTGGGGCAGCGCGGTACGCACTTCTGTCCACACTGTCAACGGAAGCGAGGCTAAGCATGTCCATTCCAGACGATCGCTTTTTTATCATTGCCGGAATTGTAGGCCTGGCGCTGTTGCTGCTGGCCGTAGGTCTGATCGCCGCCGTGCGCGGACGCAACAAACCAACGATCGACGAGTCGCCCATCGACAGCACGCCCGCCCCGTCGTGGGTCAAAAACATCGCCGGGGCAGCCGGCAAGACATTGACCGGCACAGCATCCGCTGTCAATGCGCCCGCCGAGGCGCTGGTGGTGCTGCGGGATGCCGTTTCAAACGCGTGGGTGGTTGAAGTCAACGGCCTGCGGTATCAAAGTCTAAAAGACATTCACGACGATAAGGCCGCCAACAAAGTGCTGGCCGCGATCGAAGGCTTGCGGCAGTTTGCCGGGATAACGATCGCAGCCGCACCGGCGCCAGATCAATCGGCGGACGCCGTCCCCGTCCCGATTGTGCCGGCTGGCGAATCCATTCCATTTGTGCCGCCAGACAGCCTGCCCCGGTTAGAGCCGGTGATCGTCAGCGCTCTGGCTCAGGGCACGACGACCGTTAGCAAACCCAAGTATCCCGCCCCGGCCGGCAGCATTCTCGATCAGATCGAAAAAGTGTTGCAGCGCAGTCTGCTTAAAGAACCGGACTTGACAGCGCGGCGCATTCACATCGGCGCGGCCACCGACGGCAGCCTGTTGATTGAAGTCGATTGGAGCCAGTACAAGACCGCCGAAGAAGTGCCTGAAACCCGGGTGCGCAACTTGATCAAAGCCGCCATTCAAGAATGGGAACGCACCGCCTGAGATAAAAACATCCGAAGCCCGCTGGGCTTCGGATGTTTTTACAACCGCTGATCAAACTCGTCTAGAATCTGTTTCTCCAACAACAGGCGCTCATCCGGCGGCAAGAACGACGCCCGAATCGCATTCCGGTTAAACGTCCGCAAGTCGCGCAGGCTCAGGCCCATGCCCTTCACCGTCACCAGATACTCGTCGGTCAGCGTCGTATCCGACACGCTGGGATCATCCGTATTCACGGTCACCGATACGCGCATCTGGTACAGATCGCGCAGCGGGTGATGACCGAAGTTGGGCATCACGCCCGTTTGCAGATTGCTGGTGGGGCACACCTCCAGCGTGACATTGCGCTGGCGGATCAACTGGATCACGGCCGAGTCTTCAACGGCATGAATCCCGTGCCCGATGCGGCTCGCGCACAAAGCCTCGATCGCTTCGCGTACATTCTCCGGCCCGCCCGCTTCACCGGCATGCACTGTCACACCCAGACCCTGCTCCGACGCGCGGCAGAATAAGCGCGCAAACGGCCGCGCCGGGTGCAGCATTTCATCGCCGGCCAGATCGATGCCCACCACCCCGCGCTCGCGGCAGGCCAGCGCCACCTCGATGATCTCGGCCGCCGCCGACAACGCTTCGTGCCGGACAATCGTGCACAGCAGCCGGACGGTCATGCCTGCGTCGGCCTGCGCCCGCGCCACCGCCTCGGCCACCCACTCGGTCACTTCATAAAACGAAAAACCTTGCGCGTGAGCCAGTGCCGCCGGATTAAACCGCAATTCCAGATAACGCACGTTATCAAACGCCGCATCGATGACGGCTTCGTAGGCCACCCGCTCCACCGCTTCACGCGTAGTATAGAAGCGCCGCAAGAGCTGGAATTTTTCCAGGAAACGCTGAAAATCCGGGGGATCGTCGGTGATTTGCACGTACGGGCGCAGCCGATCGATGTCGTAACTGGGCAGGTCGATGCCGTGTTCGCGCGCGATTTCCGCCAGCGTTTCCAGCCGCAGCGAGCCTTCCAGATGCCGGTGCAGATCGACCTTGGGCAGCGCGTGCAGCACACGCCGCATCTCGGCCATGCGCAGCGGCCCGGTCTGAGGGCGGGGGACAGGATTCATGGCGGGTTCAACCTGTCGGCTGCAGTCATCATCGGCGCGAGCGTTTTGGGTAGTGTAAAAACAAAGCGGCTGCCATGGCCCATTTCGCTCTCTACCCAAATCTCGCCGCCATGCGACTCTACAATCCGTTTGGCAATCGCCAGGCCCAGACCCGCGCCGCCAAATCGGCGCGTGGCCGAACCGTCCACCTGATAGAACCGATCGAAAATCCGTTTAAGTTTATCCGTCGGAATGCCCACGCCGACATCCGACACGCTGAGTTGCAGATGATCGCCCTTGTCCTCAACCCCGATCGTGATGGTGCCGCCCCGCGGGCTGAACTTGATGGCGTTGCCCAGCAGATTGTCGAACACCTGATTGATCCGATCACGGTCGATGGCGATCGGGGGCACCACCTCCGGCGCGTCCAAGCGCAATGCAATGCCGGAATTGGTGGCGGTCACCTCGCACGAATGCAGCGCCATCTTGGCCACGTCGCGCAGGCTGTGCGGAGCCAGGTCCAGCGACTCGCGCTCGATCTGCTGCAGGAAAATAATGTCGCTGACCAGCCGCGTCAGCGCATTGGTCTTCTCGGCCACAATCGACAGGCTCTCGCGCTGCACTTCGTTCAGCGGCCCCATGTCCTGCTCTAACATCAATTCGACGTAGCCTTTGATGAAGGTCAACGGCGTGCGCAGCTCGTGCGACACGTTCTGCACCAGCTCGTCCTTGAGCTTGTCCAGTTCTTGCAGCTCCTTATAGGCTTTCTCCAGCTTGTCGGCGCGTTCTTTCAACGCCAGATAAAGCTGCGCGTTCTCAATCGACACGGCCGCCTGGGCGGCCGCGATTACCAGCAGCCGTTCGTCGTCTTTCTCAAAGGCGTCGGGCACCGCCTGATCGATCGCCAGCGTGCCGATGACGCGATTTTTCACCATCAGCGGCACGACCAGTAACGAACGCACGGCCGGATCGAAGAAGATAAAGTCGGGCAAGCTGCGCGCGTCCGGCACGTACAACGGCGTGGCAGTGGCGGCGACCTGGCCGCTGATGCCCTCGCCGACTTTCAATTTGGCCGACTGCCGCCACTTGTCTTGCAGACCGGCCGCCGCGCGAATCTCCAGCGTCTGCGTGTCCGGCATCAACAACGAGATACTGACGCCGCGGCAGTTCAGCACGCGCCGCAGCGTCGTCACGATCAAATCCAGCAGTTCCGGCAGATCCAGGCTGCTGGACAGCTTCTCGGCAAATGAATACAACGTCGACACTTCAGCCAGGCGCT
>JACRBO010000630.1 GCA_016219235.1 Chloroflexota bacterium | reverse complement strand
TCCAGGCCTGATCGACATTGGCCGCCGACAGCGTGACGCCGTGCCGCACAATGGCGGGAAACGTCACCCCGATCGGCCCCGCCCAGTCGAACTGGCGCGCAACTTCATGTACCGCGCTGGCGACGGCCGGCGGCGTCGACGGCTGCGGCGTCAACACCCGAAACCGCTCGCCTACCAGCGTGCCGCGTGCCACATTCACCGGTGCGCCCTTGATCCCTGAACCCCCGATGTCGATTCCCAGAACTTCCATGTCTCAGCCTCCGTGCGAGATGGTTGCGCCCATTCTACAACAAAGCCTTGCCTCTTGACAAACCGCCGCGCTTCGATTATGCTCACAACAACTGGTCAGACCTCTTACCACAGGATGTACCTGATGACTTGGGATATGCCGACCCGACCCGCCGAACTGATGGAAACGCGCTTAATCAACGCCATTCTCGACGAGCAATTCCCCATCAACTCGAACTTGCCGCCGGAACGTGATCTGGCGACGCAGTTGGGCGTCACTCGCCCCACCCTGCGCGAAGGCTTGCAGCGCCTGGCTCGCGACGGTTGGATCGAGATTCGGCACGGCAAGCCCACGCGCGTGCGCGACTACTGGCACGAAGGCAATCTGGCCGTGCTCGGCGCGATTGCACGCCACATGGATCACCTGCCCACGGACTTTGTCCCGAACCTGCTTCACATCCGAACGCTCCTCGCGCCGGCTTACGCCCAGCTGGCTGTCAAGCGCTCGGCGAAATCGCTGGCTAAATTCCTGCAGGCATTTCAAGCCTTGCCCGATACGCCCGAAGCGTTTGCGCAAGCCGATTGGGAGGTCCATCAACGCCTGACCATCGACTCGGGCAATCCCATCTTCACGTTAATCTTCAACGGCTTCAAAGACCTGTATCCGGCGATGGGGCAACTCTATTTTTCAACGGCCAAAGCCCGCGCGCGATCGAATCAATTCTACGCCGATCTGCTGGCCGCGGCACAGGCCAATGATCCCGCTCAGGCCGCCAACGTGATGCAGGCCGTGATGGATGACAGCGTGAAGTTGTGGAAGAACAAGAAGTAGAAAATTGGAAGTTGGAGACTGGAAGTTGGAGATTAGAGATTGGAAATTAGAGTGATTCCAGTTGACACGAGCGCCTCCAACCTCTAACTTCTAACATCCACCTTCCAACTTCCAAAACAGGAGCCACCATGCGACGCTGGAACGGCTGGGGCGATGAAGCCACCACCTATCATTTACCGGAATCCGCTGTGCGTTTTTTGGAGAGCCGCGTCGGCACAGGCCGCGTTATGCCCGATGCAGATTTCAAGAGCGTGTTAGCCTCAGTACCCGCTTCAGCCTTGAAGCCGCACATGTCTTTTGTGCCGCACATGTCTTTTGTGCCGCACATGTCTTTTGTGCCGCACATGTCTTTTGTGCCGCACACGCACCTCACCACCGATGCCGCCGACCGGCTGTATCACGCCCGCGGGCAAAGTCTGCCCGATTGGGTCGCGCTGCGTTCAGGCCGCATCGATGCCTTTCCCGCAGGGGTGGCTTATCCCACTTCGGATGACGAAATCCGATCGCTCTTTGATTACGCGCGAAACACCGGCACAAAGTTGATTCCATTCGGCGGTGGCACCAGCGTCGTGGGGCACATCAATCCGCGCCCGATCGATCCCCCCACCCTCTCGGTCGATCTGAGCCGCCTGAATCGCCTGCTCGATCTGGACGAGACGAGCCGCCTCGCTACCTTTGAAGCAGGCGTCACCGGCCCCGACATCGAACGACACCTGCAAGCGCGTGGCTACACACTGGGGCATTATCCGCAATCATGGGAACTGTCTACGCTGGGCGGCTGGATCGTCACACGCTCCAGCGGGCAACAATCCTATCACTATGGCCGCATCGAAGATCTGTTCGCGGGTGGGCATGTCGAGACGCCACGGGGCGCGCTCGATCTGTGGACGCTGCCTGCCAGTGCCGCCGGGCCTGATCTGCGCCAGCTGATTCTCGGCTCTGAGGGGCGCTACGGCATCCTCACTCGCGCCGTGGTGCGCGTGCAAAAACTGCCTGAAATCGAGGCGTTTTACGGCATCTTCTTTCACGACTGGGCCTCCGGCGCACAGGCCGTGCGCGAGATCGCGCAGGCCGGCATCCCCGTCTCGATGCTGCGCCTGAGCAACGCCATCGAAACGGACACCACGCTGCGACTGTCGGGTAAAGATCAATTGGTGGGGCTGGCTAAACGCGGCCTCAATCTGCTGAAGTATGGCGACGAGCGAAGTTTACTCGTGCTGGGCATCACCGGCGATCGGGCGGCCACCGATTTTGCCTATCGCTCCGCGCTGGCAATCGCCCATCAACACGGCGGCTTTGTCACGGGGCAGACCATCGGCAAGTTGTGGCGCAAGAGCCGCTTCCTGACGCCGTATTTGCGCAATACGTTGTGGGAACGTGGTTATGCTATCGACACGCTGGAGACCGCGCTGCCGTGGTCAAAGGTGTTGACAGCCGCGCCGTTGATTCAGGCTGCGATTCGTGATGGCTTAGCCAGATTCAATGAGCGTGTCCACGTGTTTGCGCACTTGTCACACGTCTACGCCGATGGCGCCAGCATCTATACCACGTATCTGTGGCGGCGCAGCGCCGATCCCGATGAGACGTTAGCACACTGGCATGCGATGAAAGATGCGGCGAGCGACGTTATCCTCAAACAGGGCGGCACGATCAGCCATCAGCATGGTGTGGGCGTCGATCACGCGCCGTACCTGAAGGTTGAAAAAGGGCCGATCGGTGTGCAGATGATCGAAAGCGTGCGGGCCAGTTTAGATCCCGATCGAATGCTTAATCCGGGCAAGTTGATCGAGTAGGCAAGGAAACAAGTAGATAAGTAGACAAGTTATCAAACCTTGTTTCCTTGT
>JACRBO010000629.1 GCA_016219235.1 Chloroflexota bacterium | reverse complement strand
CTGATCGGCGTTTGCCATCGATTACAAATCGACGGCCAGTGGGCCAAAAGCCCGCGACGCGGGCTTGATACGACTAGCCGTCGGCTTACAGCCGATGGCGGCCCGGCGCCGATTAAACCGAAGTTCGCTTCGATCAAACAGGGTTGGAACCATGAGACAAGCTAGAGTTAGAAACTGGTTTGGACTTACACGGTTGTGCGGGGCTATTGCGCTCGTGCTGGCGCTGACGGCGTGTAGTGCGGCCCCGATCGCTCAAACCGCAGTGCCTGATCCAACCGCGACGACGGCTCCAGCGGCCAATGTGCCACCGACCATCGCGCCGCCCACAGCGGCCCCGACAGCGACGGCCCCGACTGCGAATCAGCCGCCTGCTGCCACAGACCTACCCGCTGCGCCGACCGCCACGGTTGAAGCTGCGCTGCCCGCCCCGCAGTGCAACGGGCTAACGCCCGCGCAGACCGAAGGCCCCTACTACACGCCCGACACGCCGGAGCGCACCTCGCTGATCGAGCCGGAGATGACGGGCACGAAGTTAAAGTTAACGGGCTACGTGCTGGATGCGAACTGCCGGCCCATCGCCAATGCGTGGCTGGACTTCTGGCAGGCTGACGACGAAGGTGAATACGACAATGCGGGCTACGTGATGCGCGGGCATCAGTTCACGGACGCTAACGGTCGCTATCAACTGGAGACCGTTCTGCCGGGGCTGTATCCGGGCCGCACGCGGCACATTCACGTCAAGGTGCAGGCGCCCAACGGCCCGATCCTGACCAGTCAGATTTACTTTCCAGGCGAACCGGCTAATGCGGGCGATGGCATCTTCGATCCGGCGTTGATTGCGGATGTGCAAACGACCGCCGACGGCTTGAGCGGCACGTTCAACTTTGTGATCAATACAAAGTAAGTATGGTTGGAGAACTCTACAGCCTGATCATATCCTTCGACTGCGCGGCGGGCGCGTCCTTCGACTTCACTGCGTTTCGCTCTGGATGCGCCTGCCGCGCCGCTCAGGCTGACAATAACTCGCGCACGATCTGCTGCACGAAATCACGCGCCCGCGCCGGATGTAGTTCGTAGCGAGGCGACGGGCTGCGGGTGATGACCGTGGCCGATCGGAGCGCGAGCAAAATCAGCAGATGCGCCTCGCCGCCCAACATCGAATACACGGGCGTGAGCGCCAGATCGTGGCACGCCCGATCGAACTCGGCAGCCACCGCGATCGTCACCACATCGGGGATGTGCAGTCGGAACGCGCGCGGGGTCTTGAAGCGCGCATTGATCGTCTGGCGATGCCGCGCATGGAGATCGCGCAGATACGCGGCCCGATCGAGTCGATCGGCCCGATCGGTGACGGGCGTCGTCAGGCGATCGAGATCGTAGAAGGCGTAATCGTGCGTGACGCTGCCCAGCCCAAACAGCAGCGGCGCGCGCCACGCGATCGTGAGGTCAGCCTTATCGGCGGGAGCGTGTCGTGAATCGCGCCGCTGATAAGGAATGTTGTGTGCCATCAAATACGCGGCGAGTTCATCGAAGAAGTCGGTAGTGTTCAACGCGGCGCTCCGGCGAGTAAGTGCAGCGCATCATACCACAACCCCATGTTATAATCCGGCCATTCTCCGCCCAGGAGGCTCACATGTCCGTTACCGCACTCATCGGCGCGCAGTGGGGCGATGAAGGCAAAGGCCACATCGCCGATAAGCTCGCCGCCCAGTCCGCCATCGTCGCGCGCTTTAACGGCGGCGACAACGCCGGTCACACCATCACCATCGGCAGCACGCTCGTCCGCACACACCTTATCCCCGCCGGGGCCTTTCACAGTCAGGCCATCAACGTCCTGGGCGCGGGCATGGTGATCAACCTTCGCTCGCTGGCGAAAGAAGTGGATGAACTCAACGCCTTTGGGGCCGATCTCACGCCCGATCGCTTGAAGATCGACACCGCGGCCAATCTGCTGCTGCCCGGCCACATCGCACTCGACGGCGCCGGCGAAGTCCACAAGGGCGATCTGGCGATCGGCACGACGAAGCGCGGCATCGGCCCGGCCTACACGGATAAGATCGCGCGCGTTGGCGTGCGCGCCGCGTTGATGGCCGATCCACCGGCGTTTGAAGCCGCGGTGCGCGAACATGTCACCCTTTCCAATATTTTGTTGAGCAACTATCAACAACCGCCATTGGATGCGGACGCCGTCGTGGCCGAATACGCGCGGCTGGCCGCGCGCTTCGCACCGCATCTGGCTGACACCACGGGCCTGGTCCACGCGGCGCTGGAACATGGCGAGCTAGTGTTGGCCGAAGGCGCGCAGGGCACGCTGCTCGACATCGATCACGGCACGTACCCGTATGTCACCAGTTCGTCCACGATCACGGGCGGGGTGTTGACGGGACTGGGCGTGGGTCCGCGCCATGTGCGCCGCGTGATCGGCGTGGCGAAGGCGTTTTGCTCGCGCGTGGGGGCCGGCCCGTTCCCGACCGAACTGCAGGGCGAAGAGGCTGGTCGTTTGCGCGGCACCGGCGTGAATCCGTGGGATGAGTACGGTTCGACCACCGGTCGACCGCGCCGCACGGGCTGGCTCGATCTGGTCGCGTTGAAGTATGCCGCGCGCATCAACGGTCTGACGGAGATCGTGCTCACCAAGCTGGACATCCTCACCGGCATCAGCCCAATTCCGGTGTGCATTGCCTACTCGTGCTGCGATTCACCCATCGTCAACTTCCCCAACGATCAGGCGACGCTCTGTCAATGCCAGCCCGTCTACAGTGAATTGCCCGGCTGGGACCAAGACATTACGCACGCTCGCCGCCTGGAAGATTTGCCGCTGGCCGCGCGCGTCTACATCCTTCAGATCGAGACGTTCACCGGCGTCAAGGTCTCACACGTGTCGGTAGGGCCGGATCGATCGCAGATTTTTGAAGTGTGATAATTGGTCAACCGGTAATCGGTCAACTGGTGATCGGTCAACCGGTGATCGGTCAACCGGTGATCAATCAACGAAATGACCCATCGACCAGTTACCGATTAACCAGTTGACCAGTTACCAATCGACCAGTTACCAATCGACCAGTTCCCGATTGACCAGTTGACCAGTTACCAGTTGCCCCACCACATCATGGACTACTTCTCATTCCAATCACCGTTCAGCTGGCGTTATGCTTCACCGGCCATGCGCACCCTCTGGAGCGAGGTTCATAAGCGCCAGTTGTGGCGAAAGATTTGGGTCGCCCTGGCCGACGCGCAGTCGCAGTTCGGATTGGTGACGCCGGAGCAAGCGGCCGATCTAAGCGCGCACGCCGATCAGATCGACATCGAGCGCGCCTTGCAGATCGAGGCCGAAATCAAGCATGATCTGATGGCGGAAGTGAAAGCCTTTGCGGAGCAATGCCCCATCGGCGGCGGCATCATCCACCTGGGCGCAACCTCGATGGACATCGAAGACAACGCCGACGCCCTGCGCGTGCGTGAATCGCTCGATCTGATTTTGGCGGCGGTGAAGGCCGTGCTGACGTTGTTTGCCGCGAAGATCGAAGAATATGCCGATGTGCCGACGATGGCCTTTACGCACTTGCAGCCCGCCGAGCCGACGACGATTGGCTACCGGCTGGCGCAGTACACGCAAGACCTGCTGCTCGATCTGGACGAACTCAGTCACGTGCGACGCGGCCTGAAGGGCAAAGGCTTTAAGGGCGCGGTCGGCACATCGGCGTCGTACATCGAATTATTGGGCAGCGCCGAGCGGCGTGACGAATTGGAAACGCGCGTCATGGTGGCGCTGAATCTGCCGGCCTTTGATGCGGCTACCCAAACGTATCCCCGCAAACAGGATTGGCTGGTAGTCAATGCGCTGGCTGGCCTGGCGCAAACGCTGAACAAGTTCGCCTTCGATCTGCGCGTGCTGCAATCGCCGCCCATCGGCGAATGGAGCGAACCCTTCGGCGCGAAGCAGGTCGGCTCGTCGGCCATGCCCTTCAAGCGCAATCCCATCAACGCGGAGAAGATCGATTCGCTGGCGCGTTACCTTGCTCAATTGCCGCGCGTGGCGTGGGATGATGCGGCTTTCTCATTGCTTGAGAGAACGCTGGACGATTCCGCCAATCGACGGTTGATCTTGCCCGAGGCGTTTTTGTGCGCGGACGAACTGTTGCTGACGGCGAAGAAACTGATCGAGGGGTTGAAGATCGATCGATCGGGCGTGGACCGGAACTTCGCCATTTACGCGCCCTTTGCGGCGACGGAGCGGCTGCTGATGGCGTCGGTCAAGGCCGGCGCCGATCGACAGGTGATGCACGAAGTGATCCGCGAACACGCGCTGGCCGCTTGGGCGGCGGTGAATGCGAGCCTGGCCAATCCGTTGATCGATGCGTTGTGCTCGGATCAAACCATCGGGCGGTGGCTGGACGCCGCCACGGTTCGATCGTTGCTCGACGCACGCGGTTATGTGGGCGACGCCCCGCAACGCGCGCGGCAGACGGTCCAGAAGATTCAACACGCGCTTTCGTAACCTCGCGCTAGAGAAGCGCGGGACTATCATTTTTTGAAAGGAACTTCATGCGCACTCCTTCAACTCGCACGCTCAACAAACTGCCCCAGTCCGACGAGCAGTGGCTGCTGGTCGCGCATCGCTTGCGGGCGTGGGTCGCGCCGCCCGCTGAGCCGCCGTATCGGCCTTATGTGCTCCTGACCCTCAGTGCCACGACCGGCCTGCTCCTCGGGAACGATCTCCTACAACACACGCCCACGGCCGATGATCTACGCGCGGCGCTGTTCAAAGCGATGGCGAAGCCGCCGCGTATCGCCGGCGCTGCGCAACGTCCGCAAGTGGTGGCCCTGACCGATCGGGTATGGGTGGACGCGCTCGCACCCGCGTTTGACGAAATTGCTGTGCAGTTGATCGAACGCCCGCTGCCCGACGAGGTGCGCGATCTTATCGGCGAGTTGGAATCGTCGATGAACGCGGCGGATGACATTCCGGGGCTGCTCTCCATCAAAGGCACGACGCCGGAGTCGATCGGGCGCTTCTTCAACGCCGCCGCCGAATTCTATCGGGCCGAACCGTGGGTCAAGCTGTACAACTCGCAGCTGCTGGCCGTCAAGCACCCGGCCGAGCGCGACTATCGTTTTGCCTGCGTGATGGGCAACGGCGGCGTGGAATATGGCCTGGCGACTTATCGCACGTGGCAAGCTGTCGAAAAGTTCTTTGCCGCCGGCGATGATCCAGCCGAAGCGCTGGCCGGTGGTGCGCATTCACTGCTATTCAACGCGATCACGCAAATCCCCTTTGACGATCTGGACGCCCTGGAGCAGTATGGCTGGGAAGTGGCGAACGATCAGGCTTATCCGATGCCGGTGATCTTTGACTTTCACACAGGCGCGCTTCGTCCCAACCTGAAAGACTTACGTTGGTATGAAGCCGCCCTGCGGGCGATTCCGATCTTCGTGCGCGACCATCTCAAATCCGATGGGCACGGCGACTACCGGCCGGTCGAGACCTCAATCGAAGTCGTCACGCATGAAGGACCGCTCAAAGTTCAAGTGAAGTATCCGGGCGGCGTCCTGCCACCCGAAGCACGGCCCGCGCCTGGTCTGGACTGGCAGCCGCTCGACGAAGATGACGCCGAAGACAAACCGCTCCTCTTCGATCGGCGCGCGATGGAAGGCGCGATGTGGCAGGCTGTCGGCAAAGAGCTCGGCGCTGAAATTGGCGGCACGGGCAATCGCGCGCTCGATCAGGCGCAGCAGATCATGTATCAGGCCTGGGATGAAACGAATCCCGGCAAGCGCCTCAACCTGGCGCATACCGCTCTGGCGACCTCGCCCGACTGCGCCGACGCCTGGGTGCTGTTGGCGGAAGAAGAGGCCGATACGGTTCAGCGCGCGCTGGATTACTTTCAAAAGGGCATCGAGGCGGGCAAACGCGCACTGGGCGAGGATTACTTCACGGAAAACGTCGGCCACTTCTGGGGTTTACTGGAGACCCGACCGTTCATGCGCGCGCTGGAGGGCACGGCCAGTCTGCTCTGGAACATGAGCCGCCGCGCTGAAGCCACCGATATTTATTTTGAGCTGCTGCGGTTGAACCCGAACGACAATCAAGGCGTGCGCTATTCGCTGCTCAATGTGTTGCTCGAAGCCGAGCGCGTTGAAGATGCACAGCACCTGCTCAAGAAATACAAGAACGATTATTCGTCGACGTGGACCTACACGCGCGCGCTGCTGGAGTTTCAGGCGGGCGGCGCGTCAACCAGAGCCACCAAAGCACTGAAGGAAGCCCTGGGTCAGAATCCGTTCGTGCCAGCTTATCTGACCGGGCAAAAACGCGTCCCCAATCGTTTGCCGGATTACATCGGAGTGGGCGATGAAAACGAGGCGGTGGATTTTGCTTCAGCCCATCTCAATCACTGGCGGCGCGTGCCCGGCGCGGTGGAGTGGTTGAAGTCGCAGGCGATCCAATCCCCGCCTCGCGGTACCCGGCCCGCACCGAAACGGCGCGGACGAAAATAGCGACTGCACTAAAACAGCCCGCTGATCAAACGATCAGCGGGCTGTCTGTTCAGGATGTTCGTCTGGCTTCTATTCGATCTTGCCGCTCACGATCGCTTTCTTCACTTCCGCAATCGCCTTCACAATGTCGATGCCGCGCGGACAGGCCTCGACGCAGTTAAACGATGTGCGGCAGCGCCATACGCCCATCTCATCGCTCAAGATGTCTAGGCGTCCCTGCCCGCCCCGATCGCGCGAATCGAACGTGAAGCGGTGCGCCTGCACGATGGAAGCCGGGCCGATGTATTCGCCGCCGGCCGCCCAGAACGACGGGCACGACGTGGTGCAGGCCGCGCATAGAATGCACTTGGTGGTGTCGTCAAAGCGCTCGCGATCTTTCGCGCTCTGCAACCGCTCGCGCTCCGGCTCCGGCTCGTCATTAATCAGGTAGGGCTTGATGGATCGATACTTGGCGAAGAAGCCGTCCATATCGACGACCAGGTCTTTGACGATGGGCAGGCCCATCAAGGGCTGCACGGTGATCTTCGATCCAGCCTCTTTCACCAGCACCTTGCAGGCCAATCGATTGCGCCCATTGATGCGTAAAGCATCCGAGCCGCAGATGCCGTGCGCGCACGAGCGGCGATAGGCCAGCGAACCGTCCTGAAACCACTTCACCTGATTGATGACATCCAATACCCGATCGGTGGGTTCGGCCTCGACGTCGTGCTCGCTCCAGTAGGGTGCTTTATCGACATCAGGATTGAAGCGTTGAATTTTCACGTGGACTTTCATCATCGCCTCTTATGGGACACAGATGAAAACAGATGCCACAGATAAAAAACTGATCTGTGTTCATCTGTGTAATCTGTGTCCTAATACTTCCGTTCCTTCGGCTCGAACTTCGTCAGCACGACGGGCTTGTAGGTGACTTCGAGCGTGCCGTTGGATTGGCGTGTAGCGAAGGTGTGCTTCAGCCAGTTCACGTCGTCACGTTTGGGGAAGTCCTCGCGCCAGTGCGCGCCGCGGCTTTCGGTGCGATTCAACGCCGAGAGCGCCGTCACTTCCGCCAGATCCAGCAGGCAGCCCAACTCCCACGCTTCCAGCAGATCGGTGTTGAACTTGGAGGTGCGATCGTCGATCGTGATGTGCTTATACCGCTCCTGCAATTCGCGCACCTTATCCAGCGCCTGCTGAACGGTCGGGCCTTCGCGGAATACGCCCACGTGATCCATCATCACCTTCTGCATTTCGAGGCGAATTTGGCCCGCTTTCTCTTTTCCGCGGCTGTTGCGAATGCGATCGAGTTCGGCCAGTGTATAGGCTTCCGGGCCTTTGGGCAGCGGGGCATAATCGGCGTGTTTGACGTACTCCGCCATCGCCCGGCCGCCGCGCCGCCCGAACACGATCAGATCGACCAGTGAGTTGGTGCCCAATCGATTTGCGCCGTGCACGCTGACACAGGCGCATTCGCCCGCCGCGAACAGCCCCTGCACCAGCGCGCCGTTCGCATCGGCCAGCACGCGCGTATCCAGATCGGTGGGGATGCCGCCCATCGCGTAATGCGCTGTCGGTTGAATCGGGATGCCCTCTTTCAGCGGCTCCACACCCAGATAAACGCGCGCCATCTCGAAGACGTCAGGCAGAGCGTGCTCCAGGTGCTCGGCGGTGACGGTCTTGCCGCCGGGGCCGCTCTTGTATCGGTTGATCGTCTCCGGTGTGGCATCGATGAAGACGTAGTCCTTGCCGTTGATGCCGCGCCCGGCGCGAATCTCCAGATAAATCGATCGACTGCTCACATCCCGCGAGGCCAGGTCTTTCATATTAGGCGCGTAGCGCTCCATGAAGCGTTCGCCCTGGCCGTTAATGAACACCGCCCCTTCGCCGCGCAACGCCTCGGACAACAGCACGCCCATCTTGTAGATGCCGGTGGGATGGAACTGGAAGAATTCCATATCTTCCAATGGCAGATTGTGACGCAACACCGTCGCCACTGTGTCGCCCGTCAACGAGTGCGCATTCGACGTGACCGACCACACGCGCCCGAAACCGCCGATCGCTAACAGCGTCGCCTTTGAATGGAAGACGTGAATTTCGCCAGTGAGAATTTGAACCGCGACCGCGCCTTTGCAGACATTATCCTCGACGATCAGATCGATGACCTGATATTCATCGAAGAACTTCACATTCTGCTTGATGCACTGCTGATAGAGCGTTTGCAGAATCATGTGGCCGGTGCGGTCGGCGGCCTTGCACGACCGCATCACCGGCGCTTCGCCGAAGTTGCGCGTGTGCCCGCCGAAGCGCCGCTGCTCGATCTTGCCGTCGGGCGTGCGATCGAACGGCAGGCCCATGTGCTCCAACTCGATCACGGCTTCGCTGGATTCTTTAGCCAGCACTTCGGCAGCATCCTGGTCAACCAGATAGTCGCCGCCTTTCACCGTATCGTACATGTACCATTCCCAGTTGTCTTCTTCCATGTTGCCCAGCGGCGCAGCGACGCCGCCTTGCGCCGTGCCGGTGTGGCTGCGGGTAGGATACAACTTGCTGAGCACGGCGGTGTTCTTAACCGTCTTCGAGCAGTGCAGCGCGGCCATCAGGCCCGCGCCGCCCGCGCCGACGACGAGTGCGTCAAATTGATGGTGAGTGGTCATGATGGTCTTTGTCCCTGTTATTTAAGCATCGCGGCCGCGTTCTGCTGCACGTAGAACAAGACCGCCGCGCCCGCGCCAAACCACACCAGCCCAAACAGCCCGATGACGCCAAACACGATGCGGCGCGCGCTGCTGCGTTTGATGTAGTCCGTCAGCACGATGCGCAACCCGTTCAAGCCGTGAAACCAGGCCAGCACCAGGATCGCCAGATCGATGATGATCCACAGCGGGGTCGCGGCAAATCGATCGGCCACAAACTGACCGGTGATCTGCTCGATGTCGTTGACGAAGTGCATGATCGTCAGGTGGAAGAAGACCAGCACCACCATGATCAGGCCCGACAGGCGCATGAACTGCCACATAAAGCGCTCGAAGCCGTTCTTCGTGGGTGCGGGGCGGCTGCTGGATTGCGAGACCAACAGCGGGCCGCTAGACAGACCCGAGCCGCGCCACGCGATGTAGAGGACGGGCAGGGTCGCCGGCAGCGCGATCGCCAGCGCATAGACCAACGCGCCTGTGCTCGTGACCGTAAAGATTTCGGCCAGGCTCTTGCCCAGCAGCGGGCGCAGCATGACGATGCTGATGGCAGCCGCGATCACGACGAAGATCGCCGCGCCGATTTTGAAGACGGTACGATGGTAGCGGGTGGTCTGCGGGTAAGCGTCAAACATCCACACGCGCAGGCCGTTCAGCGCGTGGTAGGTCACGGCCAGAACGAGCAGCACCTCGAACGGCCGGAACCACAACTGCTTGTATGCGACGGTGGCCTCGTTGTAAGCCTCCACGCCGCCAAAGAGTTGCAGCGCTTCAAAGATGTGCAGCGTGAGGAAATAGACCACGGCGATGCCGCTGATACGATGCAGCAGCCAGGTCAACATGCCGGCGCCGCCCAGATAGATCGAGCCGCGTTTGATGGCCGATCGGGGCTGGCTTGCCACTGTAGACATACCGCCTCCCTTTGAAATATTCTGACAGCCGCGTTATTACGGCTGATGCGTCCGGGATGCCTGGGCAAAACACGCTCGATTGGATCGGCGAGGAGGCCGGGGAAATCAAGCGCGGGTGATAGCCAGACGGGATTATACTCCATTCGATACGTTGTGCAAATAATGCTAACCAACTTCGTTTTAACAGGGACACAAATTTGTGGACAAAGGCCGCGCCCGATCGGTTAATTCAGCCGATCGGGCGCACATGGATTGGCAGTTTCTTTTGAGCGCAGCCGAACCCGATCGGTCAGCGTCGGCGCTTATTCAGACCGATCGAGCATGGCGAGTAATCGCTGGCGATAAGTCTGATCACGGTCAATCAACTCCGGTGATACCTGGGCGCCTTCTTCGAGGAAATGTCGCAGTCCGCGGCCCAGCTGCCGGCCGGCGACCGTATGCTTGTCGCGCGCATAGTCGGGAATGGCGGGCCGCTGGCCGTCCGTCTCAACAGCGTATTTGACCCAATTCAACAGTTCATCGCTGGCGCGGTCTTTGACGCAGTCGCAAAGATAGCGCACCGCATGCAGGGCAAACAAGTAGCGATCGCCTTGCGGCCGCGGAAAATCGAGGTGCATTTGATGGAGGGTTCGCACTAACACCGGAGCATCCAACTCTCCGAAACCAATATCTTCCACACTGATGACCTGCAAGCGCTGCCAGAGTGTCGCTTCGAGTTCCTCGCTGGTCGTCAACATTTCGTAGGCCAGGAAAGCGGCGTTCTCGGTGTGTCCCCGCCGAATTTCTTTTTGCAGCGCGGAAATGACCTCATCTGCCGGAAAATCGTGGCGAGTTCGCCGGTCGGACCAGGCCTGTTCTCCAGTTGTCATCGTTTGCTCCATTGCGTCAGCCACAACCAGCAATTATCAATTTGAATTAAAACGCTCCCGACGGATTTGACGATCCAGCGGCCCTGAACGGCGCGCGAAGCGTGGCAATCCGCCGGGAGCACTTCCCGCTGGAGTCGGAAGACCCGCAATGATTCAACGAGTTTTGCGGGCGTGATCGCCGTCTTGAAGTTGAGAGAGCGCGGCTCGGCGCGCTTCGGGGGCCGGAGTTCGCACGGCGTCGTACACCGCCAGGATGCGACCAGCCGCATCGTCCAGGCTGAAGCGCTGACGGGCGCGCGTGCGCAAAGCCGCGCCCAATGCCTGCCGCCGATCCGCATCGGCCAGCAAGCCAAGCATTCGATCGGCCAACGCGGCGGCGCTACCGCGTTCCGCATACGTGCCGGATTGCGCCATATACTCGCGGGCCTGCGGCGTGTCAAAGGCCACCGTCGGCAGGCCGCAGGCCATGTAATTCAGAATCTTGCCCGCGCCCTCCGTCAGCGACAACTTGGGCGCCAGCGCCACATCGCCCAGACGCAGATAGCGCGCCGCGTCTTCATACGGCACGCGCCCCGTCAACGTGACACGGTCGGTCAGGCCCAGCTCCGCCGCCCGCGCGCGATACTCGTCGACACCCGGATAGCCCATCATCAAAAAGTGGACGTTGGGCTGCGTGGCGATCACCTGCGACGCGGCCTCCAGAATGTGCCCTGTGCCCTGATAGTGCGCCAGCAGGCCCAGATAGACCAGCACCAGTCGATCGGGCGGGATGCCCCACTGCGCTTTGAGCGCCGCCACCTCGGCTTGATCGGCGGCGGTGCGCGGCCTGAAAAAATCGGTGTCCACACTATCGGGCAAGGCCACCACCCGATCGGCCCGCGCCCCCAATGCGGCCCGCAGCAAATCCGCGCTGTGCCGCGACGAGGTCAGGATCGCGCGCGGCAGCCGATCGATCGTGCGCTCGAGCGTGCGCCAGAACCACTCGCGCTTGCCGCCCGCCCGCACAAAATGATGATCCAGCATCTCCGCCGTCAAACTGCCCTGATAGTCAAAGACCAGCGGTGCGCCCGTCAACAGGCTGACGACGCGGCCGATCAAGGCCCCTTCGTGCAGGTGGGCGTGAATAAGATCGGGCTTCAGGCGGCGCGCGGTCTTGAGCGCCGTCCACAAGAGCAGCCCGTCAAACACGATTTTGTGGCGCGACGAGCCGACTTCGTAGTCGGCGCGCCAGGGCGTGGGCCGCGTCCGTACGATGTCCAGTTCGGGCAGGTCGCGCCCTTTGTAGTAGGTGGCAATCGTCACACGCTGACCGTGCTTCTTCAGCACCCGCGCTTCTTCCAGAATCCGTACGTGACAGCCGTAGTCGCCGAAAAACGAGGTCGGCGCGATCATGAGGATGTTGTAAGGCATGCTGGTGGTAATGGTTATCGGTAGATTGGTCAATCGGTAAACTGGTAGATTGGTAACTGGTAATCGGTCAATCGGTCAACGGGTTAACCGGTCGCCAATTACCAATCACCGGTTACCTGTCTCCAATTAACTGTAGTTTCTTCGCTCGCGGCCAGCGCTTGATCTCCGCTTCGCGCTTCATCGCCGCTGAGCGCGAGGCATGTTCTTCAACGTAGACTAACTTCACCGGCGCGTGCCACTGCGTGTACTTTGCGCCGCGCCCGGCATTGTGCATCTTCACCCGCCGCTCGACATCCATCGCCCAGCCGGTGTACAACGAACCGTCGTTGCATTGGACGATGTAGATGTAGGGCATGGCGGTAGGGTAACTGGTAATTGGTCAACTGGTAATCGGTCAATTGGTAACTGGTAATCGGTCGATTGGTTGCCAGTCAACCGATTGACCGATTACCGATTGACTAATTGACTGATCGACCACTTGACTAATCGACCACTCAACTCTTCTGCCCCCACCCCGGCATCAAGGGATCCATGCGCTTCAATTCGCTGGGCGGGCCGGGCATGGCATCTTCGTCGTTCCACGGCGTCAGCGGGCGCGCAGCCAGCCACTCGGTGCGGCGCTGGGTCGCTGCGTCCAGCCACTCGTTCAGTTTGCCCACATCACCGTCGCCGATCGCCTGGCGCACGTCGCGCAGTTCGCCCAAAAACGCATCCAGCCAGCGCAGCACGTCGGCCTTGTTATAGGCCAGGGCCGCGCCGTAGTCGAGCGCCGAATGCTGCGGGGCGCGCGTCGTCTGCGCAAAGATCGCCCCGGCCACCTGCGACAATTCCGGCCATGAGCGCGCCTTGGTCGCCGCCAGCAGCACGGCCGCCGACACCAGCCCCGGCATTCCTTCCACGGCGGCCAGCAAGCCGTCATGTTCGTGCACGTCCATGAAATACGGCCGCGCGCCGATGATCTTGGCCAGATCGCTGCCGCTCTTGATCGCCGCCTCGTCGGTGTCGGCGGTCGGCGCCATGCACAACACGGCGCCATGAAACAGGTCCGGCCCCGGCTCACGCCACTCGTCCACTTCGGGATGCAGCACCAGGTGACAACTCATGTGCCGCGCCGTCGGCGGCAGGAACTCTGCCGCCCACTCCAACACCGGCGCTTTGACAGGCGTCAAATCCAGCACCACCGCGCCGTCGCGCACGTTCGGCCCGATGAGTTTGAAAGCCTCGCGCAGTTGCGAGGGCGGCACATTCAAGACGATCAAGTCCGCATCGCGCGCCGCTGCCGCGACATTGGTGTCGTTGCGATCCAGCGGCGTCACCTTGAGCGCGGCCTGCACCCGGCGCGGATCCGTATCCACGCCGGCTACCAGTGCACCGGGCCGCGCCTGCTTAACGGCCTGCGCCAGTGCGATGCCAATCGAGTCCAGCCCGACGATGGTGATTTGTCCTTTGGCCATGTGCCTGCCCTTCACGGCATCGGATGAATCCGACGCCTAGCGCTATCAAACCCGCGACGCGGGTTTCAATTCCGATCATCCACTTGCTGTAAAGCGCGCAGCCAATCATCTTGCGTTGCGGCTTTATCCTGATGCCGCCGGATCAGATCGATCGTGATCGGGTCGCAGCCGCACTGCGCCGCGCGCTCGGCCGCGATTTGCGGATGCTGCGCGGCCACGGCCGCCACCCGATTTAGTCCACGCGCCGACCGCCAATCGAGGCGCGCTCGCCGCGCCAGCCAATCGGGCGCGAACTTGCGCGCCAACACCATCAAGGCGCGCACCAGCGGGCCGTGAGCGGCCTCGATCTTGCCCGCATCGTGTAACAGGGCCGCGGCCAATACTTCGGGCTGATCGTACCCGGCCCGCTGCAAATCGCGCATCACGTTAAGGCCGTGCCACTGCGCATCGCGCGGCAGCGACCGGAACCACGCGCGCGCATCGCGCGGCAGCACCTCATCGGCTTCACGGCGATCCGCTTCGGACACGCGCGCCGTCAGGCCGCCTATGAACTGTCGGAGGCGGTACAAGATTCTCAAAATCCCAGCATCAACCCGGACAGGCCGTTGACGATCGGCGTCACCAGCACGCTCACCAGGCTGCCCACGCCAGGCAGCGGCACAATCAACAGCAGCATGATCCACATGCCGTAGCGCTCCAGCGCGTTGATCACGTTACGATAGCGATAGGGCAGCAGTTCGGCCAGGATTTTAGATCCATCCAGCGGCGGAATGGGAATCAGGTTGAAGACGGCCAGAAACAAATTGATGCGCACGATCAGGAAGAGCACTTGAAACAGTGTGGCGTCTTGCACCAGATTGAAGCGCAGCGGCAGCGCAAAGATCGCGGCCAGCAGCAGATTCATCGTAATGCCCGCAATCGACACCAGGATGATGCCCACCGAAATGCTGGGCGCTTTGCGCAGATTGCTCGGATAAAAAGGCACCGGTTTGGCCCAGCCAAAGGGCGCCACGGCCAGGATCAGCGCCCCGATCGGATCGATGTGCGCCATCGGGTTCAGCGTCACGCGCCCCTCGCGCAGCGCCAGCGTATCGCCCAGGCGCGTCGCCACCCAGGCGTGACCGAATTCGTGGGCGGGAAAGCAGCCGAGTATGATGATGCAATACGCGATAATGGCCGCGCCCATTTCACCGGTTGGTGCGTTAAGCAACATGTCTCTATCCTTTCCAGTAAACTATCCCGTAGCGCGAGAAATTATAACACGCGGGGCGTGATGCGTGTTGCGTGCCACATGCTGGACTGGCAACGGCCGCCCACATTATCCAGGCGCGCAGGTCGCGTGTCAGTTCCGACGGAGCCTGCGCCCTTATTGAGCTGATTCAGAACATGAGCACCGATTGCTTATGGGTGAGCGCGCGGAGCGCAGATCAAAAACAAGATCATGCGCTCCACGCCCTGACCGCTCAACTCACCGCACGTTGAATACGGTCCTGAATACTTCAACTACCAGCGGTGAACCTAGCAGCGCGCCAATACTGATCACTGCAGCGATAGGCAAATCAACTGCTATTCGAAAGTACCTGTTGTTGATTCTCAGGAATACGTGTCTATTCTTGACCAACAACGAGAACGGAACGACGGCCGCTTTCAAGGACTTGCGTTTCTTCGCAACCATGTTTCTCCTTTCTAGCGGCAGGCAGCAGGCAAAAAGGGGCTGCACGTACAGTGCAGCCCCTTCCTTAAAAACCTTGATCACGTGTTGACACACGATCATTGATCGTGTAACATGTAATTGTTGTTAGGAAGACAGCACTGCCGCAAAATGTAGTGTTGTTTTCTGGTCAAAGCGCCCAGGCCGCCAAGCTCAGGGGCGCTTTTTTATGTGCCGTTATCGTACCAGAAGGGCGTGGTGCGGTCAATAGTTATACCTTAATAAATTCCCGATCTTTGCGCGAGAAATAATTCTTTTACCTTTCTAAGACAATGCAACCACACGCTCGCAATGTGCTGTTCCAATCCACGCTCTTGCGCGTGGAGACCGTGGATAGTGTCTCTGATCGGGCTCCTTGTCAATATCAAGGTTACTACGTATTCGTGCAAACCGGGCGGAAACTTTAAGGATTCGCTCACTGCGCCAAGACAATAAGACCGCTTCCGAAAAATCGAACCGCCCTGTTCAACTTGAAGAACTTGAGTCAACCGCGCAACTCTTTCCTATTGCGCGCGCCGCATTCCGTGATAGACTTGGCGCGCAGCCGCAGCGTGTATCTTGCATCCTGCATCTTTGCATCACGGGGGAGACCATGCAGCGCTTCGACGACTACCTCGCCGCTCACCGCGAGCGCTTTATCGCCGACCTCAAGACCTTTGTCGCGCAGCCCAGCGTGGCGGCCACCGGCCAGGGCATGGCCGAGATGGCCAACCTGGTGCGCGTCCATTTGACCCATTTGGGCGCGACGGTGCAGACGATTGAAACCGGCGGCGCGCCCGTCCTGCTGGCGACACTGGGCGACGGCCCGCGCACGCTGCTGATCTACAATCACTACGACGTGCAGCCGCCGGATCCGATCGATCGGTGGACCACGCCGCCCTTTCAACCGGATGTGCGCGACGGCAAACTGTTCGCGCGCGGCATATCAGATAACAAGGGCGATCTCATGTGCCGCCTCCACGCCATCGAGGCGTGGCAAAACTCGATCGGTGATCTGCCCCTCAAGATCACGTGGGTCATCGAAGGCGAAGAAGAGGTGGGCAGCCCGCATCTGGCAGAGTTTGCCCGTGCTCACGCCGCTGAGTTGCAGGCCGACGGCTGCCTGTGGGAAACGGGCGGCAAGAATGAAGACGATCGTATCGGGCTGACCATGGGTCTGAAGGGCATTCAATATCTGGAACTGCGCGTGCGTGGCGCGCAACGCGATCTGCACTCCGGTTACGCCGCCATCGCGCCGAGTCCGGTGTGGCGCTTGATCTGGGCGCTGAGCACGCTGAAGGACGAGCACGACAACATCACGATCGATCATTATCTCAATCACGTGCGCGCGCCCGACGAGGCCGAATTAGCCATGCTGCAGGCCATGCCGTTTGACGAGGCGAAGAAGACCGCGGCGCTGGGCATTCAGCACTTCATCAACGACGAGCATGGCCTGGATGTGTTGAAGCGTTTCTACTACGGGCCGACGGTGACCATCTGCGGCCTTAACGCGGGCTACACCGGCGAGGGCATGAAGACTGTGCTGCCCAACTATGCTTTCGCCAAGATCGATTGCCGGCTGGTGCCCAACCTCACGCCGGAGTTGTGCATTGCGCTATTGCGCGCGCATTTCGATCGGCGCGGCTTCACCGATGTGGAAGTGGCGCCGCTGTCCGGCGAGCGCCCGGCCTTATCGCCTGTCGATGCCGACATCGTCACGGCTTGCCAATCGGCGGCGCGCGAAGTTTATGCTCACGAACCGGTGATGATCCCGCTCAGCCCCGGCAGCGGCCCGATGTATCCGCTGACGACGGCGTTGAATATCCCCACGGTGATGGCCGGTGTGGGCTACAGCGAGGCGCGCGCCCACGCCCCCGATGAGAACATCCGGCTGAGCGACTACTTTGAGGGGCTACGCTTTATCGGACGGTTGATCGAGCGCTTCAGCCAGGCCTAGCATGAACCAATTCCCCGGTGCTGTTCGTCCGTTTATACCCGAGGCAGATTTTCCTCGGCTCCTGCGTCTGCTCGGTGAAGTGGAAGCCGTCGATCACGACGGTGAGGACATTTCCGAAGATACGCAGCGCATGTATCTGACGCTGCCGCATCATGATCCGGCTCAGGATCGATGGGTGATCGACACGCCGGCGGACCCGGGTCGATTGATTGGCTTTGCCTCGACCTGGGCGCGCACCGTATGGGGTCAAGCCTGCGAACGCGCTGAATCTTACATCGCGGTACATCCGCACTGGCGGCGCAGCGGGCTTGGCCGCGCTCTGCTCGATCGCCTCACGCAGCGAGCGCGTGAGCTGGGCGCGGATCATACTATCATTCATGCCAACGAGCGCCATCAGGGATCGAATGCATTCCTGTTGAAGCACAACTTCCAACCCGTCGGTTCCTACTGGCTGCTAAAGGCCCGGCTAAACGATCAAGTTGAAGAACCGCACTGGCCGGACGGCTACACCGTACACAGTTACGCAACTGTTCAGGATCGAGCCGTGGTGGCGAAGGCCATGGAGAGCTATCGTGACCGATGGGGGCACTATGGGCCGCGACCAGACGCACCGCCCGTGCCCTGGCTGGCTGGCCTCGATCCAGAAGGTGTGTTTCTAGCCTTTGCTCCGAATGGTGAACCGGTGGGCATTTGTGTAGCTGTTCGACAGGCTGAGAGCGGCGTGCCGACTATCGCTTCCGATGGACACATTAATGGTCCGGGTGTGTTGCCCGGCCATCGCGATCAGGGTCTTCATCGACTTTTGACACTTGCGGCCCTACGCTGGCAACAGTCGCTCGGCTGCCAGACCATCACCCTCGACGCGTGGGGGGACGACGCTCAGACCATCGCCCTCTACCGCGACCTGGGCTTTGAGCCTGTCCATCATCTGATCTCTTATCGGCAGCAATTGAGTTAGAATATCCATCCGGGCTGCCGCCTGCAAACTCAACTGGAGCAAGCAACGTGACGCACCATCGGCTTACCGCTACCCAACTCGATCAGTTACTGGCTGCCTACACCTCCGATGCAGACTCCTCGGCCGTGATCGATTCCGGCATCATCCGCCTGCTGCCGCCCGGCCTGCGCCAGATGACGACCCCCGTCGGCTTTGACGCGGGCGAAGTGATCTTCTACCAAGGCGAAGCCGGCGACGCCATGTATCTGATCCGGTCCGGCGGTGTGGCCGTCATCCGCGGCACGTTCGACGCCCCGCTTATTCTGGGCTATCGCGATGCGGGCGAATTTGTCGGCGAAATGGCCCTCATCGACGATCTGCCGCGCTCGGCCACGGTGGTGGCCGTGCAGCCGGTGCAGTTGCTCAAGATCGTGCGGGATGATTTTCAGCAGCTGCTGGCCGAAAGCACACTGCTCGATCATAACTTGCTGCGCAAGCTCAGCGCGCGGCTGCGCGCCTCCGACGACGAACGCTCGGCCAGCGTGGCCGCGCAGCAGCGCCTGACCCAGCACGTGGTGGAACTGGAATTCGCCAACAAACACCTGCTGGAAGTGCAGCGTTTGCAGCAGGAAACGGTTGATCTGATTGTTCACGATTTGCGCAGCCCGTTGCACGTCATCGTCAACGCGCTGGGCGTGCTGACCATGTCCGTGCCCGATGACGTGCTGCGCGCCAACGCGGAGCTGTTCAATCTGGCCGCTCACAACACCGATCGGATGATCCGGCTGATCGATTCGATGCTGGACGTCTCGCGGCTGGAGGCGGGCCAGCTGGTGCTGGAGACCGCGCCCACCGATCTGGCGTCATTGGTCCAGACGGTCACGCAGCGCGTGGGCCACCTGTTCGCCAAACATCAGTTGACGCTGGCCGTCGAGATTCCGGACCTGCCCGACCTGCTGATCGATGCCGACATGATCGATCGCGTGCTGGCCAACCTGCTCGACAATGCCATCAAGTTCACGCCCAACTACGGGCAAATTCGCGTATCCGCGGCGCAGCACGCCGATCACATCCTCGTGCGCGTGGCCGACACCGGGCGCGGCATCCCGCCCGCACAGCGTCACCGCTTCTTCGATCGGTTTGTGCAGGCCGCCGGCGATCAGCCGCGCGTGCGCGGCTTTGGTCTGGGGCTGACCTTCTGCCGGTTGGCGATTGAGGCGCACGGCGGCCAAATCTGGATCGAAGATGGCGCGGACGGGGTCGGCAGTCAATTTGTTTTCTCTCTGCCGCTGATGAAGCGAGTTTGCTCCTGAGCGACGAAGCGCCGCACGTAGCGGGGTAACTCACCCTGCGATTCTGCTCAAGGCGGCGTCCTCGCCGCCGGGGACGGCGGGACGAACGCCAGCCAAACAACAGCGGGCGGTCGAGGTTGAACCTCGACCGCCCGCATATATGTGTGTGACTCAGCGCTTACGCCATCAACAACGATTCGCTCTGCGTCTCCGGATGTTCACGCAGCGGGGTCACGTCTAACTTAGGAGCGCGGACCGGGTTGAAGGTCAAATTGCCCTCCACCAGATCGATCTCCACGGTGTCGCCCTTCTCAAACTTGCCGGACAGGAAGCCGTCTGATAGCACGTCTTCCACCTCGTTCTGGATGATGCGGCGCAAAGGCCGCGCGCCAAACTCAAAGTTGTAGCCGCGATCAGACAGGTACTGTTTGGCCGCTTCGGTGGCCTGCAACTTAATGGCCTGGTGCGCGATGCGTGTTTGAACCTTCTGCAATTCCAGATCGACGATCTGTGTAATCTCGGCGCGGCTCAACGCGCGGAAGACCACGATGCCGTCCACGCGGTTCAGGAATTCGGGCCGGAAGGCCTTCTTGAGCTGCGACATCAACTTCTCGCGCATCTCGTCGTAGGTCTCCTGCTCCTGCTTCACTTCTTCCTTCTTCACTGCAAAGCCCAGCGACGTGTTGCGACGGATCATCTCCGCGCCGATGTTGCTAGTCATGACGATGATGGCGTTGCGGAAATCGACCTTGCGGCCGCGCGCATCCGACAGGTGGCCTTCTTCCATGATTTGCAGCAGCATGTTAAAGGCTTCGGGATGCGCCTTCTCGATTTCATCAAAGACCACGATCGAGTACGGGCGGCGACGGATGGCTTCGGTCAGTTGGCCGGCATCTTCGTAGCCCACATAGCCTGGCGGTGAGCCGACGAGCCGCGCTACGGAATGGCGCTCCATGAATTCGCTCATGTCCAGCTGCACCATCGCTTCTTCGCTGCCGAACATGAAATAGGCCAGCGCCTTGGTCAACTCGGTCTTGCCCACACCGGTGGGGCCGAGGAAGATAAACGAACCGATCGGGCGTTTGGGATCTTTCAGGCCCGTGCGCGCGCGGCGCACCGCTTTGGAAATCGCCACGATCGCCTCATCCTGCCCGATGATGCGCTTGTGCAAATCCTCTTCCATGTGCATCAGGCGCGCGGTCTCTTCGCCGGCGATTTGCGTGACGGGAATGCCCGTCCACATCGCCACCATCTCGGCGATGTCTTCCGGCAGCAGCCGGGGCGCATCGGGCGCGTCGGGATTCCACGGGGCGCGCAATACATCGATCTCGCTTTGCAGGCCTTCTTCACGCGCGCGCAGATCTTCGGCGTCGTCGTAGCGGCGCTCTTCCAGGGCCAGTTCGCGTTCTTTCTGCACGGATTTGATCTGGCTGTTGGCCTGCTGCAGGCGCTTGGTCTGCGGCGCTTTGTACATGCGCACGCGCGCCGAACTCTCGTCGATCAGGTCGATGGCTTTGTCGGGCAGGAAGCGATCGGTGATGTAGCGTTCGGCCAGTTGCGCCGCCGATTGAATCGCTTCGTCCGTAATGAGCAACTTGTGATGGCTTTCGTATTTCGGTCGCACGCCCTTGAGGATGCTGACCGTCTCTTCGATGGTCGGCTCTTCCACCAGGATGGGCTGGAAGCGGCGCTCCAACGCGGCATCGCTCTCGATGTGCTTGCGATACTCGTTCATCGTGGTCGCGCCGATGCACTGCATCTCGCCGCGCGCCAGGGCGGGCTTCAAAATGTTGGCCGCATCCACCGATGAGCCGGCCGCGCCCGCGCCCACCAGCATGTGCACTTCGTCGATGAACAGAATGCTGTTGCTAGCTTTGATCTCTTCGATGACGCGCTTGAGGCGCTCTTCAAATTGGCCGCGATACATGGTGCCCGCGACGAGCGAGCCGACATCCAGTTGCAACACGCGCTTATCCAACAGCGGCTCCGGCGCGTCGCCGTCGACGATGCGCTGCGCCAGCCCTTCGACGATGGCCGTCTTGCCGACGCCGGGTTCGCCGATGAGGGCGGGGTTGTTCTTGGTGCGGCGCGAGAGAATCTGGATGACGCGCTCGATTTCCGTCTGCCGTCCGACCACCGGATCGAGTTTGCCTTCTTCGGCTAGCGTCGTCAGATCGGTCGCCAGCTGATCGACCATCGGGGTCTTGGCGCGCTCTTTCTTGGCGGCCTTCTCCTTTTCTTTCTCCGGCGTATGCGGGGTCTCTTGCAGCGCCTTCTGGGTCTCGCGCCGGATCGCTTCCGGGCTGACGCTGAGCTGGCGCAGAATGTCGATCGCCACGCCGTCACCCTGGCGGACAAGGCCCAATAGCAAGTGCTCGGTGCCGATGTAGTGCTGGCCCAGGCGGCGCGCCTCTTCCACGGCCAATTCGATCACGCGCTTGGTGCGCGGGGTCAGATCGATCTTGCTGAACGGCGTGCGGCGGCCCGGCCCCGTGATGCGCTCGACCAGTTCCGTCACGCGTTCTGAACTGACGTTGAGATCACGCAAAACTTTGCCGGCCACGCCGGTCTCCTCACGCAGGAGTCCCAACAATAAATGCTCGGTGCCAATATAACTGTGGTTCAAGCGTTCGGCTTCTTCTTGTGCAAAAGCGAGCACGCGCCGGGCGCGCTGGGTAAACCGATCGAGTTTGTTTGCCATACCAACCTCCAACTTGCACTAATGCGACCCAATTACAAAACCGATTATAACCTAGCTGAGATGACTCCGCCACTGTACCCGCGCGTGCCTGGTCGAATCTAACACAACTCTAACACACTGCTCAACGAACCGTGCCCGGCTTGAAAATAGAGGGAGCGCCGGGTCACATGACCGCGGCGCTCCACTTTTTACGGTTCTAAATTTCGACTGCTACTCAACCGAGGGTGAATCGGCCTCAGGTTCGCTCTCGTTCACCATGTCCAGCGCCTGTCGCCAGTCGTCGTCCATGTAATCGCTCTGCGCCACGCGCTTCAGACTCAGGCCCAGGCGGCGCTTGCCGGCATCGATGCGGATGACGCGCAGCGTGACCATCTGGCCTTCCTTGACAACTTCCTTGGGATGACCGATGCGCTTGTCAGACAATTCGGACACGTGGATCAGGCCCTCGATCGCGTCGTCGTCCTTGATGCGGGCGAACGCGCCAAACTTAGCCATCTTGGTAATCTCGCCCTCCACTAGCTGCCCGACCTTGTACCGCTCTTCGATCGACGCCCACGGGTCCTTTTCCAGCCGCTTGATGCTAAGGCCCACCCGCTTATGATCGGGATCGACCTTCAGCACGACCACGCGCACATGCTGGCCCGGCTTGAGCGCTTCACTGGGATGGTTGATCGGCTTCCAGGTGATCTCGGAGAGATGCACCAGCCCGTCGGCCCCGCCCAGGTCGATGAACGCGCCAAAGTCGGCCAGGCTGATCACTTCGCCCTCGCGCTCGTCACCTTCCTTCAACTCGGTCAGCATCTTCTCTTTTTGGATCTTGCGGACCTGGCGCTGCGCCGCCCGCTCGGAGAGGATGAGGCGATTCTGCTCGCGATCGAGTTCGATCACTTTCAGATACAACTTGCGCCCGACCATCGCCATGAGCCGCTTGTTGGGATCGGCGCCTTCTTCGGCCTTGCCCAGCGAGACCAGCTGCGAGGCCGGCACAAAGCCGCGGATCTTGCCCACCTTGACGATGAGGCCGCCCTTGTTGTAGCCGGCGACCACGCCCTCGAACACGTCCTGGGAGGTATTGAACTCTTCCGCTTCGGCCCAGTCACGCGAGGCCTGTGTGCGCGTCAACGCCAGCGCCACATTGCCATTGCGGTCTTGCGGGTTGACCACATAGGTTTGCACACTGTCGCCGACTTTCAACTCGGCCAACACATCGGGCGGAACCTTCTCAAGTTCCTCCCCCACGATGACGCCTTCTGACTTGGTATTGATATCTACCAAGATTTCAGTCGCAGACACGCGCAAGATCGTGCCTGTCAGGACATCACCGCGCTTAATCTGCTTGAGACCGAAGTCGGCTTCGAGCAGATCATGCATGGAAGTCGCCACGTTAGGATCGACACCCATTTCACCGGACACATTCACATCGTCAGTCATTCGGCTTAACTCCGTTTTAGTTAGAAGCGGGGCGATTATAAAACGGATCACCCCAAAACGCAACCCGACGGATGTTTGACCCGGCAAGAATTAGGCGGCAGGTTAGAGCCAGACACGCCTTGCCGCTTTAGTCATCGCGTCTTATAATCAACTCAACCTACCCCACGTCGACACGAGTCGATGTGTCTTTTCTCAGGAGTTTTCATGCTGACCGATGCTTTACACTATGCGGCTCTGCACCGCGATCGATTCCTGCTTGAACTAAAGGAACTGCTGGAGATTCCCAGCATCAGCGCCCTGCCGGAGAACAAGCCGGACATGCAGCGCGCGGCCCAATGGCTGGTCGATCATTTTACGGCTCTGGGTTTGAAGCACGCCAAAGTGAATCCCACGCCCGGCCATCCGATCGTAACGGCCGATTGGCTGGAGGCCGGTCCCGATAAGCCCACCGTGCTGATCTATGGGCACTACGACGTGCAACCCGTAGACCCGATCGAGCTGTGGCACTCTGATCCGTTCCGCGCGGAAGTGCGCGGCGACTATCTGTTCGGGCGCGGCACATCGGACGACAAGGGACAGATGTTCATTCACGCCAAAGTCTTGGAAGCCTATCTCAAAACGAACAGCAAGTTGCCCGTTAACGTCAAATTGATCATCGAGGGCGAAGAAGAAGTCGGCGGTCCCAACCTTGATGCCTTCATCATTGCGAACAAGGATTACCTTAAGGCTGACGTGGCAGTGATTAGTGATACCTCAATGATCAGGCCCGGCCAGCCCAGCATCGTCTACGGTCTGCGCGGGCTGTGCTACATCCAGGTGGAAGTCACCGGCCCCAGCCGCGATCTGCATTCAGGTCAATATGGCGGCGCGGTCTACAATCCGCTTCAAGCGTTGACCGAAATCCTGGCCTCGTTGAAAGATCACAGCGGGCACATCACGGTGCCGGGCTTCTACGACAAGGTCATACCGCTGGATGAGGCCGAGCGCGCCCGCATCGCGGCGATCCCTTATACTGAAGCAGGCTTCCTACAAGAGACGGGCGTGCCGGGCGTCTGGGGCGAAGCCGG
>JACRBO010000614.1 GCA_016219235.1 Chloroflexota bacterium | reverse complement strand
GCGCCACGTCACCCGATCGGCGCGCGTCCGATCGGACTTGCGCTCTTCCAGCCACTTGAGGAGCCACGCGCCGACCATCACTAGCGCGATCGATCGCACGAGGGTTCGCTTATCCGGCTCAAACACGCGGCTGGAATACACGTTAAAAAACAGCGGGGCCAGCACCAGCGCCGCCAGCCAGCCCGCTTCGATCAATCGTTCGCAAAAAGCGCTCAACTTAGTAGAGTTCGTCATAGCCTGTCTCTAGCAGAAAAATGTCGATTGCCAAACGTCGGCAATCATACCATAGGTTATTGGGAGACCAAATTTGATCAAGTCAGGCCAGACCTCGGAGGTTTTCATAGTCAGGCAGGCCGCATCAGCCAATCGCTAAAACCTCCGAGGTCTTGGTCAGTCCCAAATTGAGAACTGCCGTTAAGCCGGGAGGAGAGTCTGGTACACGTCCAACACCCGATCGATCATCCGCTCGACCGAGAATTCCGCTTGCGCCCGGGCGCGGGCGGCGGCCCCTAGCGTCTTGCGCCACGCAGTATCAGCCAACAACCGATTGATCCCTTCGGCCAAAGCACACGGGTCGTTGGGCGGCACGACCAACCCTGTTTGTTCATGCTGCGTCACATACGATGTGCCTGTGCCCAACTCCGTGCAGATCGTCGGTATGCCACTCGCCATCGCCTCCACTTGCACCAGACCAAATGCCTCGCTGGACTGCGTCGCGGGCAGCACAAACAGATCAGACTGATGATACAGCGCGGGCAGATCAGCGTCAGATACTTCGCCCAGCCACGTTACCCGATCGGCTACGCCGCGCGATCGGGTGTACGCTTGCCACTCGTCCAGCATCGGTCCCACGCCCACGACGAGTAACTGCGCGTCGATCTGCGGCAGTGCGTCGATCAACACATTCAACCCTTTGTAATAGCGCAAGCGCCCCACAAATAGCAACTTCGATTGCTCAGCAGACACGATCGGATATTGCCGCCGCACCCGCTCGATCTCCGCGCCCGACGGCTCTACCAAAAACCGATCGAGCGGGATGCCATACGGAATCAAATGCAGTTTGGCTTGATGCGGCTGCAAGTAAGCGCTGTTCTTCATCGGCGGACTGCCATAGATCAGCGCATCCGCCCTGTGCAACACGCGCTTCATCAACGGCTTGTAAAAGCGTAAGATGCTGGCCTGTCGCACCACGTCGCTGTGATAGGAAATGACCGTGCGTTTGGCCGGATGCAGCAGCCAGTTCGCCACCTCGCCCGGCGGATGCGGAAAATGCAGATGGGCCACATCCGCCTTCTGCCGCGCCCGCTGCTGCGCAGTGTGCCAGAACAACGCCGGACTGATCGGTGTAGAGGCGACAGTGGCCCAACGTGCCGCTTTGATCACGCGCACGCCGTTCATCACTTCGATCGTCGTGCGCCGCGCGGGATTCGCCACGAGCACCGTCACGTCGTGGCCGCGCGCGGCCTGCGCCTCCGCCAGAATGCGAATGTGATTTTCGATGCCGCCCAGCACGGGCGCATAATATTTGTAGATGTGAAGGATTCGCATTTGATTAGTCCATGATTTCGTGATAAGCGTCGAGAGTCAGACGCGCTGTCTGCGCCCACGAAAACTGCGCCGCGCGTGCCAGGCTGCGCTGCTTCAAATTCAGCCGCAAGACTTCATCATCGACAACGCGTTCAAGCGCAGCGGCGATTGCGCCAAGATCGTGCGGATCGACCAACAGCCCCGCGTCACCGACCACTTCCGGCAAACTCGACGTGTTGCTGGCGATCACGGGCGTGCCGCAGGCCATCGCTTCCAGCGGCGGCAAGCCAAAGCCCTCGTATTCCGACACGAACGCAAAGGCCAGCGCGCTGCTGTACAACGCGGGCAGATCGGCGTCGCTGATCGGGCCGAGAAAGCGAATACGATCATTCTCTTTAGCCGCTTGCTTTGCTTCAGGATAGCGAGCGTCCCATGAACCGGCGATAATCAAATCTATTGCTGATCGCTGATTGCCGACTGCTGATTTGGTGAAAGCGGCGACCAAGCGCATCAGATTTTTATGCGGTTTATTGCTGCCCACATACAAGATGAAACGCTCCGGCAAATGATACTTGTCGCGCACGGCTTGAAGGGCCGTCGTTGGTTGCGGCGTGAAACGGGGATCGGCAGCCAGCGGGGTCACGCGGATCCGATCGGGCCGCGCACCGAGCCGCCGAATCAGATCGGTTTTCGTCGCTGCCGAAATCGCCAGCGTCACTCGCGCCGTCGTCAGCGCCAGCGTGTGCGCGAATCGAAAAATCAAGCGCTGCGGCGTGGTGTAGTACTGCGGATAGACCAGCGGAATCACATCATAGGCGGTCAGCACCGTCGGCACGCCGGGGCGATAGGGCATGAGATAGTACGGGCTGTGATAGAGCGTCGCCTTCAACTCCCGCAGTTGCTGCGGCACGCGCCATTGCTGCTGAATCGTAAAGGGGGAAATGGATAGATTGGTAATTGGTAGATTGGGCGGCAGCGCCAGGCGCGATGATCGCGCATTGGGATCGCACAAGAGCGTCAGATCGAGATCGGGCGCGACGGCTTGGAGCGCGTGCGCCAGGTTGACCACGTAACGGCCAATGCCGGGAAAGTGATCGGTGGCGGTGCGGGCGTCAAGGATGATGGTCATCAGATCACGGTGCTGCCAGCGCGGCTTGATACGTGGCCGTCATGCGCTGCGTCATGATCGACAACGAATATTCGGCTTCGGCACGCTGCCGCCCGGCTTGCCCCAACTGCGCCCGGCGCTGTGGCGAAGTGAGCAAATCAATCAAGGCCGCGGCCAGTGCATCGACATCGGCGGGCGACGTGAGCAGGCCGCTCTGCCCGTCCACGATGATCTCGGCCGGACCGCCCGCCCGGGCCGCAATCACCGGACAGCCCGCCATCATCGCCTCGATGATGGTGCGGCCAAATGGCTCAGGCAAAGTGCTGGAATGAATAAAGACATCGGCTGCGGCATAGGCTGCGCCCGGATCAGGGATAAAGCCCGCAAAGTGAGCGCGCTCTGTCTGCGGGGAGTTAAGGCCCATTGCAATCGCCAGTTCGCGCAGTTCGCGATAATACGCTTCACCACCGCCTAACAGGCCCGATTGTGCATCTTCGGCGTGCCATGTGCCGACGATCAAGCCATGAACATTGGGGACAGTTTGCGCGGCCTGAGCCAAAGCGCGAATGAACACCGCCTGCCCCTTCCACCGCACCAACCGGCCAACGTGCGCCACCACCAAGGCATCGGCCGGTAAACCCAATTCAGCGCGAGCGGCCTCACGCGTCATCGCCAACGGCAGACGCGCGCCATCCGGCACCAGACCGTCAAACCGCAAGCGCGGATACTGCGTCCTGATCCAATCGGATACGGCGACAATACGACGCGGCGCGCGGCCAAACAACGCCATGATGCCCGCAGGCAACGTGTCATCGCCGATGCGCCAGACCAGTGGAATGCCCGACAACCGCGAAGCCACTGCGCCGATAAGGTGCGTGCGCGCCGTGAAGGTGTGCATGAGATCGGCGCGCGCGGCGCGGGCCAGTCCAGCCAGTTGCCAGCCCGATCGGAACAGCCGCCAGAAAAAGACGGGGCTGCGATTGATGCGCGGAAACGACGTCGTCAAAAGCGGGACGCCGGGCGGCTGCAACCGATCGAGCACGGGGCTGGCTTTATCGGTCACGATGAGAGGCGAGTAAGTTGCTCGATCGAGCCTCGTGACTAAATCAAGCAAGAAAGATTCCGAGCCGCCAAAGAAGGGTGCGTGATCGATCAACAGGACGTTCATGATGGCCCTAATAGTTCGCGATAGATCGCGGCCGTTTGTTCGGCGATGCGTTGATGCGTGTAATACGCCAACACGCGCGCGCGGCCTTTGGCACTGAGTTCGGCCCGCAAAGCCGGATCATTATGCAATCGCACGAGCCGTTCACGCAAAGCGGCGGCATCGCCTTCGGGAAAGATCAGACCGGCATCGGCGATGACTTCGGGAATCGCGCCGGAGTCTGATCCGATGACGGGCACGCCACAGGCCATGGCTTGCGCCAGCACCAACCCGAATTGCTCGCGCCAGCCGTTTGGAACGGTTCGAGACGGCAGGACCAGACAATCCATCGCATTGAGATAAGTCGCGACTTCGCTGTGTGGGACGGTCGGTTGAAACGTCACCCGATCGGCCAAGCCCAGTTCGCAGGCCTGTTGGCTCAAACTATCACGCTGCTCGCCGCCGCCAACCAGCAAGACGTGGCAATCGGCGGGCAGATCGGCTAACGCCGCGATTAGCGTATCGCAACCTTTCTCAGGCACTAAACGGCCCGCAAAACCAACGACAAATTTCTGCGACAAGCCCAATGAGTCACGTAAGGCATCAACCGGGCGCGGCAAATAGTGATCGGCATCGACGCCCACGTTGGGCACCACCGCGATCGGCCCGCGATAACCCTTGCGCTGAAAAACATCTCGACCGGCGGTATTGCCTACCAGGAGATAATCCAGCTGAGCCAATTCGAGTCGTTCAAAATAGTGGCGAATGCCCGGCTGGCGATAATACAGGTTCTCCCACGTAAACGCCACCAGCCTGGTGCGCTGGGCTAATCTCGCCAGCACCAGGCACTGAAATAATGCCAGGCTGCCCGGCTCTTGCTCAACTTGCAAGATGTCGGGCTTGAACTGCCGCACCGCCCGCCAAAGCGCTCTCAGTTGATAGGAAAAAGCAAAAGCCCGCCCGTTGTTACGAATGGGGATGGCATAGAGCTGGAGCGCGCGATCTGCTTCAGCCGGTTGGAATTCATAGCGGCCGAAGGCGCCATGCTCCCACACGGTCGGCGTAACCAGCGCAATCGATACGTCCGGCTGTGCGGCTAAATAAGTTAGTTTTTTCCGCGCCTCGCCAAGGACATAGGATTGGCCGACTATCATGACACGCGACATGTTCGCCTCACATCGCGGAATGCAACAGGCCGCGCCAGGCGACGCGCGCCACCTGAAGTTGCGCCTGCCAACGCGCCACGTAAGCCGGGGCCGACCGGCCGATCGCCTGACGCGGCAATAGCAACATCAACCGTAACCCCGCACCGATCAAGTTTAGGCCAGCTAACATCCGCCGACTTACCTGACCATAGTGTTTTTGATGAAAATAGAGATTGGCCCGCAGCACCGCTGCCAGGCGATTCGAGGCAAAGTGTTTTTTCCCGGCGGCGTTTTCATGATGAAAAATTTTCGCTTCAGGCACTAAATACACTTGCCAACCGGCGCGGCGTGCCCGGTAACAAATGTCCCAATCCTCACCGTACATGAACTGGTTTTCGTCAAAACCCTCGAGATCAGTCAAACACTCGCGCCGGAATAACAGGGCAGCCCCCATCAACCAGGCCACGCGACGCGGCGGGCCGGGTGGCTCGCTGCGCCACGCGCCGCGCTTAAGCCGAGCCAGCAGGCTGTCGCTGAACAGCAACAAACGACCCGCTTCGCGCAGCAGGGTCGGATCGGGAAAGACAGACGCCAATTGGGGGCCGAGGCGATCGGCTACGGCGGGCAGATATTGGACCGGACCGACGATCCCGGCATCCGGCAATTGCGACATGGCTTGCATCAATGGCGGTAGTGTATCAAAACGCAGTGTCGTATCCGCGTTCAGCGCCAGTATCCAGGGCGCAGTTACCGCGCGCAAGCCGACATTCATGCCGCGCGCAAAACCGCAGTTCTCCGGGCTGACGATCAATTCAACGGCAGGAAATTTCTGCTGGACAATCAGTGCGGACTGATCGGTGGACGCATTGTCTACCACGATGATTTCACAGTCTGCGACATAGGTCTGAATTGATTCAAGACAGGCGATGAGCAGATCGCGCGTGTTGTAATTCAAAATGACGATGGAGACCAACGGGGCTGCCATTGAGGACATCATCGGACGCTTGGTCGAGTATCACAATAGCGCAAAAAAGCGTTAATATCAGCCGACAACAGCAACGGCAGCGCGCGTTCGATCTCGTCGGCAGGCCACTCCCACCAGGCGGACGCCAACAACCGCGCGATGACGTCATCCGAAAAACGCCGGCGGATGACGCGGGCCGGATTGCCCCCGACGATCGTGTAAGGTTCGACGTTTTTGGTGACGACCGACCGTGCCGCGACGACGGCGCCATGGCCAATCTGCACGCCCGATAGGATCAGGGCATCTTCACCGAGCCAGACATCATTACCGATGATCACGTCGCCTTTGGTTTGGGGGTGACCGCCAATGTGCCGGGCGGCAGGCCACAGCACGGAAAAGGGAAAGGTCGTTACCCACTCGGTATGATGTTCACCACCCAGCATGATTTTGACGCCTTTGGCAATGGAACAAAACGCCCCAATGCGCACGGTCGCGCCTTCACCTGCATCAATCACGCGCGGCCAGCCATAGGTTCCATGACCAATTGGATAGCGTGAATACCGCTGGCGCAGAAAAGACCCGTTGCCCAGCAACCACGTTTCGATGATTTCCAACAAGGCAAACAGTTTGGCTCGAAGCATAATCCCTGTGTCTCGGTTCGCGTCACACGCCAATTGAGAGTTGCTTACGTGGCCGACAGATTCAGCAACAGCTGTGCTGCCAGCAAAGTGGGCGGCAACCAAGTTTTGCGCAGGTGAAGCCGCGTCAGATAGCGCACGAAATTGGGGCCGAGCGTAAAGTCAAGGGCTTCTTCGTGCCAGCCGCAGGCCGTCACCAGTTGGCGCAATGTTTTCAGCGTAAACCAGCGCAGGTGCGTCGCGTCCATGATGCCTTCTGAAGCATATGTCCACTGCCCACGCAAGAGCATCAGCCGGATACGAATCTGTGCCACATTTGGCACAGAGATCAACAAGCGCCCGCCAGGCGCTAATAATGTGCGCAGTGCACGCAGCGGAATTTCCGGCTGTCGCAAGTGCTCCAATACGTCACCACAGATGATCACATCAAACCGCTCCGTAATCGAGCTGAGCAGGGTTGCATCTTCTGCACTGCCAAGCATGATATTGTGATAGCCGACACATTCACGCGCAAAATCAGGGTTGATTTCAATGCCAGTGACCGTGCAGCCAAATTGAGCGTTCAGAATCCGGCCAATCTGGCCGCGGCCACAACCAACATCTAGGACCTGTTTGCCAGTTCCGGCCCATTCAATTAGTCGCGTCCAGGATTGATTGGAGTTGTTGAGATCAATTGGCGAAGCGTAACGATTCATTTGCCTATCCATTGTCCCTGACAGGTGATCAGCCCCTCGGCCAGTTTGACCCACGCCAGTCGCTTCTCGGGCATTCGAATCAGATCGAGCGGGAAAGTCAGCAACCGTCGCCCGGCTCGCAGTGCAACTTTGAGTCGGCTGGGAGCGCCCGCGCCATGCCGCTGCTCGAAGTAATTGCGACCCACACCGCGCACGTAGCACTGTCGACGAAAACGCAGCCAACTATATTCCTGCAAATGTGCGACCCACACGGGCACATAAAACAACCGATGGTTCCGGTTGCAGATCCGGAGTTTCAGATCCGCATCTTCGCCGGCGGCTACCGGGAAACCTTCATCAAAGCCATTGACCTCTAAGAGCACTGAACGTCGATAAGACATATTCGCGGTCCCGCCAGCCGGACATTCAAATCCGCCTAGATAAGGCTGGTCACCCGAGTGATAAATGACACGACCATTGTAAAGCTCATACCGCGCAAAGATATTGGTGACTAACAGTTCGGGCGGCGCCATTAGGCTGCCTCCGCCGCCAACCGCTTCAGGATACTGTCGATAGCCTTCGGCCAGACGAGCTAACCAGTCAGCAGGCGCTAGACAGTCATCATCTGTAAAAGCAACAACATCGCCGGTGGCGGCGGCAAGGCCCCGGTTGCGCGCGACCGCCGGGCCGCGATTGGCCTGTCGGACGTAGCGCACCGCCGGAAAGTCCGCGTCGATCATTTCCGCCGTGCCATCCGTCGAGCCGTCATCGACGACGATGATCTCATAATCAGGATAATCCTGCGCGATCAACGCCGTCAACGTCTGCCGCAATGTCGTCTGGCGGTTGTAGGTTGGGATGACGACGGAAAAGCGCATTACTGTCCCCGGGCCAGCTGATAGATGTATTGCAAGCGCTGGCGGATGATGCGTCCGCTGAAGATCAAGCCGATCACTGCATACAACCCCAGCATCAGGCCCGCTTCGCCGATCAAGCGCAGCAAGGGCGTCAAGGTATCAAAGGGCAAGAGTCCGCGCAGCAGCCAATAACCCAGCAGGGTCAGCAGGTTATTGATTAGCGGTCGGCCAGCCGCATCCATGAGATTGATTTTCAAGTGAACGCGCCCGAAGTATAACAGAAATCCCGCTGAAATCATGAAGGCCAGACCCACACTGATCGCGGCACCCAGCCCGCCCAACAGCCACGTCAACGGCAAAATCAAGACGATCATTACCACCGCTTGAATGAAGGCCAACCGCGCCATTTGGCCGGGTCGCTTGGTGGCAATTAACACCGAGGTCAGATCGTCCCACAGGGGGCGGAACATGGCAAAAGCGGCCAGCACTTGCAGAATCGGCACACTGGGCAGCCACTTTTCGCCATAGATAACGGGCACTAATTCTGGCGCCGTCACCAAAAACAACAGCGCAATCGGGGTTGTCAGGGTCAACACCGTCCACAGCACAAATGAGAAAGCCTTGCCCAGACGCGGCACATCATCTTGCAGTTTGGAATAAGTGGGCAGCGAGATGCGCCCCAGTGCCGCCGAGATCAACAACGTGGGCCACAACGAAGTACGATAAGCGCGATCATAGAAACCCAGCGCGGCCGTGCCGCCTAACAGGCCGACCGCCAGATTATCGGCCTGTGTCAACACAACCGATGAACCGGCCCAGACGACGCCGTACTTCAAGCCATAGGCCATAAACTCGCGCGCTAAGCCGCGATTAAACCGTAGGGCTGGCCGCCGCGGCGCAATCCGGGCAAAGAGAATAAAATTCAAAACGGTTCCTATGGCGTAACCCAACGGCAAACTCCAGAGTTGCAGGCCCGCTACAGCCGCAATAAGCGTCGACGCGAACTGTGTCAGACTGGTGGTGCTCTGAATGATCGCCACCCGCCCGAAGGCCACCTCTTTTTCAATCGACAGCCGGATCGCCACCGAGACAGGATCAAGCAGGCTCACCAGACCGATGAAAACGATGCACAGCGCTAAATCAACCCGCGCCAGGAGTGCGGCGCCGATGGCGGGCAATAGCAGGAGCAGAAAAGAAATGCCCGCCAAGATCATATTCAACGTAAAGAACGTATTGAAGTGCTCAGGCGAGGTGTCTTGCTCGCGCAGATATTTCTGCTCAAGTTGAAGTTTGTTGCGAATATCTACAAAGGCGATGAGCGTGGTGGCCAGCCCGAAGGTGCCAAAGTCGTTAGGGGCCAGCAGGCGGGCCAGCATGATGCCGCCCACAAAGCCGATCAGGATATTGCTGATGGTGCTGACGCTGAGAAACATTGCGCCGCGCACCGACCGGGTGGCGAGGCTCATGGGCGGCGATCCAGTTTAACAATTGGCTCGCGCGCTTGCGCGGCCTGACGCAGCTGCGCTTCACGTACGGCTTCAGATCGAAGATTTAGCCGCAGCTTGATAAAGCCGGGATCAAAACCGGCCCAGGCATACAAGTGGTGCGCACGCCGAAAGTGGAACCGGGCACGCGACCAATCGGCTCGCCGCAACGCGCTCAAAGCCAGCAGTACGCAGTGCTGGCTCAACTCCCGATTCAATCGGGCACGAAAAGATTCGAGCACGGTCGTCAACGGCAACGTCTCGCCAAACACATCGGCCTGTTGATTGAGCAGATCAAGAATGGCATCTCGATCTTCGTGACGGAGCGTGCGATTAAGATTTTGCGCATGCACGCGATTGCAAGCCAAAGCCTGAGGCACATAGTTAAACCCAGACCGATAAGCTAATCGCACGATGAAGGCCCAGTCATCCCAGTAGCCGGTTCGTTCTCGCCACAGCCTCAGATCCAACATGGCCTCACGCCGAAAGAGGATAGCCGCCGGAATACAGGCTAAATTCTGCAACTGCCAGATTACAGCGCTGTCAGCCTTCAGTGTCAGCGGCGTGGTCGCCGACAGACGAGTCTGGATACATCGCAAGTGTTCATCGACACTGTAGTAGCCGCACTGCGCAAAACCCACCTCCGGCTTGGCGACCAGTGCAGCCACCATCCCTTCCAGAAAAGTCGGACAATAGACATCGTCGTCCGGTAGCAGCGCAAAGAATTCACCGCGTGCTAAACGCACACACTCATTCCAGTTGCGCGGCGGACGCAAATTAGTCAGCGTGCGATGATACCGAATGCGCGGATCGTGAAAGTCTTGAATGACTTGCGCCGTCTCATCGGTCGAACAATCATCGCTTACGATGATCTCAAAGTCTTGATAAGTCTGCTGCAACACGCTTTGAATAGCCTGCTGCGCTAGACCAGCGCGGTTATAGGTGGGAATTCCAATGCTAATCGTGGGCGGCATCGACTTAGTCTATCCGACGGGCAACCGCATAGATGGTTTCGCCTTGCAACTTCAAGAAACGCAGGAGGGTCACTGTGACCTGGGACAACCCAAGCGTCAACCGATTATTTGGTAACTTCAATCGGTGTCTCAGGAAGTCAGCCACCTGACCTTCGCCGCCCAGCGGCCGGGCCGCGCATTGAAGCACTTCATAGCCCGCCAGTTTGAGCGCCTGCGCGAGGGCCGTTGTCGACCAAAACGTGATGTGATGCGGCGGATAGTCCCCGGCGGGAAAATTGCCGTTGCTCAGCGAACGTCGCAGCGCAAAGCGGTTACGGTTGGGCAGATCGATGAACAAGACGCCCGCCGGGCGCAGCAGTTGACGAACATTTTTCAGCAAACCAGCTGGATCTTCAACATGCTCCAGCACATGAATAAGCAAGGCCAGCTCATACTGCGCATTGATTGCCAATAAATCTTCAACTCGCGCGACTCTCGCCGGAATCTTAAAGTGCTCATTGGCGACGCGGACGACGTCCGGGTTAAAGTCGATTCCTAAACAGTCAAACCCCCATTGTGCCACTTGCGCCAGAATGTAGCCCGGCCCGCAACCGATGTCGATCGCGCGCCGCTGATCGGACTGCAAATACCGCCGGGTTACCTCTCGAAGCTTATCAATGACGAAGCGATAACCGGCATGCACCTGGCCGGTTTGCGCCGAAGCAATCACTTCATCATAGTGACTATGGTAGTACTCCAGCGG
>JACRBO010000613.1 GCA_016219235.1 Chloroflexota bacterium | reverse complement strand
TCTTTGTCCCGGGATCAGGGCGAATATGCACAGGCCGAGGTCTATTATGAAGAAGCGCTAGCCATCTGCAAGCAGGTATTAGGCGAGAAGCATCCGCACACAGCCATCGGTCACGCCAATTTGGGCTTGCTATTCCGAGACCAAGGCGAATATGCGCGGGCCAAAGTCTATTGTGAAGAAGCGCTCGCCATTTTCAAGCAGGTACTACGCGAGAAACACCCCTCTACAGCCACTGGCCTCAACAATCTAGGCTTGCTGCTCCAAGACCAGGGCGAGTATACATTGGCTAAAGTCTATTATAGAGAAGCACTCTCTATTTTTAAGCTAGTACTGGGTGAGAAACATCCTGATACAGCCACCAGCCTCAGTAATTTGGGTTCACTATTTCAAGCACAGGGTGAATATGCGCAGGCTAAAGTCTGTTTGGATGAAGCGCTCATCATTCGCAAACAAGTATTGGGCGAGAGACACCCTGATACGTCCAGCAGCCTCAACAATCTAGGCTCTTTGTCCCGGGATCAGGGCGAATATGCACAGGCCGAGGTCTATTATGAAGAAGCGCTAGCCATCTGCAAGCAGGTATTAGGCGAGAAGCATCCGCACACAGCAGCTAGCCTCCACAATATGGGCGAACTCTTCTCCAGTCAAGGCAAGTATGTAGCTGCTCGACCATATCTTGAGCAGGCATTAAGCATCTCTGAAAAGACGCTGGGCGACAAACATCCCAACCTAGTTACAGTATTGAGTAACTTGGGTACTACAATGTTCCATTTGAAGCAGTTCACGTTAGCGCGAAGTTATTTGAGCCGCGCTGCCCATATTTGCAAAAGCACGACTGAACAATACGACGAATGTGAAAAAGTGAAGCAATTGATCAAGTCAATGCCGGGCGGACAAATCGGACATGGGAAGAAGCAATCAAAACACAGGAAATAGAATGCACTGATGTTTCTCGGCTCAAACTTCATCGATGGCGCGCTCGAAGGCGCGATGAAGGCCGGACTTAAAGCGTATCCTGATTCACCCTCAATCTGTAGTTGTTGCGTGGTGCGCCACGTCATTCCCGCGTGTTTTTAGCGTCCCCACAGGCTGGCGGAATCCAGAGGTCCGATCAACGCAACTGGTCAATGGTCAGTCTGGATACCCGACCGCTGCGCGACATTCTGGCATGACGCGCCCATCGTCAACCTCCGCAAGTCGCGGTATGCTTTCTGAATGCCAATGTTGACATTCCACACCAACGACTTTACAACCAACACCCAACCGCACCCAAATTTGAGACGCCTGCCGAAGTGGTCGCGCACCGCTTGACACCCGGTTTATAATAAAACAAGCCAGGTGACATTGCCCCCCAAACGTCACAACTCAATAGACCGGTTATCATCCATACCAGACCCGGGAGGTCAATACATGGATCGTTACCTCATCGAAACGCCGCACGAAGTTGAGGAGTGCCTCAGGCTGTTTTCGCAGCTGCGCGCCATGGGCTATCTCTACCACTTCGACTGGGGCTGCAAGGCCGGGGTGCATTCCGGCTGGGCGATCATTGAAGCCGAGAGCGATGGGCAGGCTCAGCTGGCCGTGCCGCCGCTGGTGCGCCATAAAGCGCGGGTGATCAAACTCAACCGCTTCGATCCCGCCGACGAGCAGCAGCTGCATGGAGCGTAGACGATGAAACTACTATGCGTGTTGGCGCATCCCGATGATGAGTCGCTGGGCACGGGCGGGGCGCTGGCCAAATACGCCGCCGAAGGCATCGACACCTATCTCATCACCGCCACGCGCGGCGAACACGGCTGGTGGGGGACGGATGAGGATTACCCGGGGCCGATCGCGCTGGGCCAGATCCGCGAAGCCGAATTGCGCTCGGCCGCCGAGGTGCTCCGCCTGCGCGAAGTTCACTGCCTCGATTACGAGGACGGCGAACTCGATCGGGCTGAGCCGCGGGCCGCCGTGGCGCAGCTGGTCGATCATTTCCGCCGCATCCGGCCCGACGTCGTCGTGACCTTCGGTCCCGATGGCGCTTACGGCCACCCCGATCACATCGCCATCTCGCAATTCACCGCTGCGGCCATCGTATGCGCGGCGGATCCCGGTTATTCGATCGCAGGCCTGACGCCCTGGCGGGCCAGCAAGTTCTACTATCGCGTGTGGACCCAATCGGAATTCGATGTCTATCAGGCGGTCTTCGGCGAACAGCTCATGACGATCGATGGGGTGGACCGCCGCCCGGTGCCGTGGCACGCGTGGGCCATTACCACCCGATTGTATACAGCGGCGTACTGGCCCAGCGTCTGGCAGGCCGTCGCCTGTCATCGCTCGCAGCTGCCCGGTTATCAGCGCCTCAAAGACCTGCCGCCGGACCACCATCGCGCCCTGTGGGGCAGCCAGGGTTTTTATCGCGTGTACAGCGCCGTCAACGGCGGGCGCGCGATCGAGTCTGATCTGTTCGCCGGGCTGCGCTGATCGCCCCTCGCTGCCAGGGAGACCGCCATGGCTTTCATTCACACCATTCCATTTGACGAGGCTGCCGGGCTGCTCAAAGAAGTTTACGACGCAGAGCTCATCGACACCGGCGCAGTGGATAATGCCGTATGCGCCTTCAGCCTGCGCCCGGCGGCGTATGCGGCGTGGGACAACCTCCTTCGCACGATTCGGTCCAACATGGACGTGCGCCGTTTCGAATTAGTGACACTGGCCGCCGCGGCCAGTTTGCGGTGCAGCTATTGCACGCTGGCGCATGGAGCGATACTGGCTTCCCGGTTTTTCAGCGCCGAACAGGTGGAAGCGCTGACGCGCGACTATCATCACGCCGGCCTGGAAGCGGCCGAGGTGGCGCTGATGGCCTACGCCGAAAAGATTGCGCGGCACGCCTACAAGGTGACGCCGGAAGAGATTGACGACCTGCGCGCGCACGGCTTCTCGGACACCGATATTCTTGACGTGGCCCTGGCGGCAGCCGCGCGCAGTTTCCTGAGCAAGGTGCTGGATGCCGTGGGCGCTGAGCCTGACGAAAGGTTCCTGGATTTGCCGGTGGAACTGCGCCAGACGCTGGCCGTGGGACGCCCTTTTGGTGATTCGTCATCGTGAAGAACCATCAAAGATATATCCCGATGCGGCCAGCCGCTCGATAAGGTGGTAGCATTCGGTAATGGCTTCTCCAGACATTCCACGTCAGCGACTCACAACCAGCGCCTCACCGGACCCAAATTTGAGGCCGCCGTCGAAGTCGTCGCACACCTCGGCGCGGTGCGGGCGCAGGAGTACGCGGGATCAGTCAGTCCCGCATGCTTTCGGGGGAATCCAGAATACCCATCGGGACTGGATGCCCGACACGCCCTGTCCGCGAAGCGGGGGCGCGCCTGGCGAAAGCACTCGGGCATGACGTGCCATCACTCGCCGGCACGCGCGTCGCTCGTTTGCGAACGACGTGCCGCGCGGCGCAGTTGCAAGGCCCGATCGGTCACGCCGAGTTTACGGGCCGCACGCGGCACGTTGTCGTTTTCGTCGGCGAGGGTAAGTCGAATGGCCGTATCTTCTGCCAGCGTGCGAATCTCTTTCAGACTCGTACCGCGATCGAGCGCCTGTCGAATCGCCGTTTCGATCAGCGCGTTGTGTTCATCGCCGGCGACTGGCGCGGTGCGTTCGGCTTCGGGGATGTCGCCCGGCGTGATCGGACCGGGGCCGACGTGCCGGTACATCAGGCGCGACACCAGTTGCTTCAAATCGCGGATATTCCCGGTGTAATCGCGCTTCAGCAAGTACTCTTGCACGGCGGCGTCGAAGTCCGGGGCCGGTCGATCGGGGGCGTGTTGCTGCGCGAAGTGTCGGGCCAACGACATGATGTCAGCCGCGCGCTCGCGCAGCGGCGGCACATGACACGTCCAACTGGCGATGCGATAGTAGAGGTCGCGCCGAAAGTGCACGCGGCTGTCGTCGCCGATAAGATCGCGATTGGTCGCGCACACCAATCGGAAGTCGGTGCGCTGCCAGGTGTTGCTGCCCAGGCGTTTGTAAGTGTGTTCTTGAATGACACGCAGCAGTTGCGCTTGCAACGCTGGCGGCAAGTCGCCCACTTCATCCAGAAACAATGTGCCGCCATCGGCCAGCGCGAAGGCGCCGTCGCGCGCGGCCACCGCGCCCGTAAACGCGCCGCGCTCGTGGCCGAAGAACTCGCTACCCGACAATTCCGGCACGATGGTGGTGCAGTCCAGCACGATCAGATCGCGCTTGCTGCGGCGCAGATCGAGCGTGTGCACCAGACGCGCGAGCAGTTCCTTGCCGGTGCCGGTTTCGCCCGTGATCAAGATCGGTGCATCAGTGAAACGCGCCACTTCGACGATCTGACGCAGCACCGCCAGCCACGCGGGACTGCGGCCGACGAGGTTGTTGCGCACCAGCGGCGATTGCAGCAGTTGATCGACAGCCTGCCAGCGGCGCAGCCGCGCCGCGATGACGGCCGCGGGATTGTTAACGGCATCCCAGGCGAAGACATCCGCCGCGCCCGCTTGCAGCATCCGCCAGGCGCTGTCGTGATCGAGCGCCTGACGCGACGTGGCAATCGCCAGCACGCGTTGCGCGCCGCCGCGACTGGCTTCGCGCACCAGGTCGCACACGGCCTCGGTGGGCGTGGCAAAACACACGAGGCCGGAGCCGTCTGTGTCCTGCGGATCACGCAGCTGCGCGGACACGCCGACTGGTTGCAGCGCGTCAATCAGTGTGGCTTGGAAGTGAGCGGGACAATTGCCGGCAACGCAAAACCAGAGGCTGGTCGGTAGCCGATCATCCATGCGTCAATAACCTGTGAGCGTGATTGCGAGCCAGTTAACCGATGCGGGCTGGGCATCGGGCGGGGGCGACTCTGAACTTTAGATCTTCAGTACACAGAACTTCTATTGACTTTGCTGCGCCGCTGCGCTTATACTGAGCAAATCACGAAAACATCCTTCGACTGCGCAGCCGACCAGAATGCTGCTCCGCTCTGGATGCTTTCGCTATCAACCGACACTGAAAATACTTGTTTTCCAGCAGATATGCTATGGGTTTAGCTGCACATCAAACCGTTGGCTTACACACCCACTTTACGGCGCAACTGGCGCAGACAACGCGCTTGTTGCAACTCTCGACAGCTGAGCTGGCGGCGTTGATCGCGTCTGAACTCGCCGCCAATCCCGCGCTCGAAGTAGCCACGCACAGTCTCTGTCCGCACTGCGGACGACGACTCAGGACGCTCGCGTGCCCGATCTGTGATCGCCGCCCGCCGGCCGTGGATGAACCGCTCGTGTATCTCTCCGCTCGATCGGCGCGTGAGCGCGATAACGCTGACACCGACGACCTCGAACTGCGCGCAATCGAAACGCTGGCCGCGGCCGAAACGCTGGCCGAGTATGTATGGCGGCAAATCGCGCCTGCGTTGGCTATTGACGATCAGGCCATTGCCGACTATCTGCTTGCCAACCTCGACGAGCATGGCTTCCTGATCGAAACGCCCGAGACTTGCGCCGAATTCCTTAACGTGCCGCTCGATCGCGTGCTCAACGTCTTGCAGCTGATTCAGCGCGCCGATCCGATCGGCGTGGGTGCGTGCGATCTGCGCGAGAGTCTGCTCATCCAACTCGATTCACTCGACAACGTTGAAGCCAATCGAGTTCTGGTCCGTGCGTTGATCGCCGATCACTGGGCACAACTGGGCCATCATCAATTGAAGTCGCTGGCCGGTCAATTGCACGTGACCCTGAGCGACATCGAAGCGGCCGTAAATTTCATTCGCCGCAACCTGACGCCGTATCCTGCGCAGGCTTACTGGCACGATCGGCGCGGCCAACCCGCTGAGACACTGTACGTCGAACCCGATGCGATCATTCATGCGCCTGACGACCGTGACGGGCCGCTGTCGATCGAGTTGTTGTCACCGGTAGCCGGTTGGCTGCGCGTGAATGACGCGTTCAAGGCCGCGCTCGACGATTGCCCCGCTGCTGATCGCCCGCGCCTGGCCGAATGTGTCGAGCAGGCCGATCTGCTGGTGCGCGGTCTGCAACAACGCACGACGACGTTGCGACGGGTATTTGAGACGATCGGGCGTGAGCAGCGCGCTTATCTGCTGGGCACTGAGCACGAACCAAAACCCATGACACGCGCGCGGCTGGCGCAACAACTCGACGTACATGAATCAACCGTATCGCGCGCCGTAGCCGATAAGTACATCGCGCTACCCACCGGACGAACCGTCGCCCTCGATCACTTTTTCGATCAGAGTTTTGCGGCGCGGCGCGCGCTCAAGGCCATCATCGGCGCTGAAGCACAGCCTCTGACAGATGATGAACTTGTCGTGCGGATGGCCGAGCAGGGGCACAGCCTCGCGCGGCGCACCGTCGCCAAATATCGTGACATCGAGCACATTCCTCCTGCGACTCAACGCGCCCGCCGACAAGTCTCATTAATCTAGCACACTTCAAATTGGCAAGTCAATGACGCGGCGGTGCAAGTTCCGTGTATGAACCGTGATGAAGTGTTGTCAATTACCAACCGGTTGTTTTCAGACTGGTGGGCCAGGGGCCAGCCGGCAATGGTCTCCGGCTGGCCGCGTCGCGTGCCAGTTGGTGACGAAGCGCTCAATGACGATCGGGTGAGCATTCACCACACTATCAGCAATTCTCAATTTAAGTTCTGCAAACACTGTTGGCAGCCGAGCGGGCTCCTACGCCCGCGTACCCGGCGGCGTGGGAGCCGCCTCTGCTGCCAAGTTTAGAATTGCTGCCACACGGCCTTGGCGTGTTGCTCAAATGTGATCGGGCATGGTATGATTGCGCGGCGTGAGCGGGTTCGATCGCTCAAAACTAATGCTGATTGTAACCATAAAGGGCCTGGGATTGCGCGCAAAACTCGTTGAACTGTGGCGTTACCGCGAACTGATCATGAACCTGACGGTGCGTGATCTGAAGGCGCGCTATAAGAACTCGGTGCTGGGCATCGGCTGGTCGCTGTTCAATCCGCTGCTGATGATGCTGGTCTTCACACTGGTGTACACGGTGATGCTGGGCCAGAGCAACCGGCACGACTATCCGGCCTTTATCTTGTCCGGCCTGCTGCCGTGGAATTTCTTCTCGGCGTCGATCATGGGCAGCACCGGCTCGATCGTGGGCAACGCGCACCTGATCAAGAAAGTGTACTTCCCGCGCGAGGTGCTGCCGCTATCCATTCTGCTCTCTAACCTGGTGAATTTTCTGATCGCGATTCCGGTGTATGTGGTGCTGGCGCTGCTGCTGGGCAGCCAGCTGACGCTGTGGGTGGCGTGGCTGCCCGTGGTGATTCTGGTGCAGATGATCTTTGCGCTGGGCGTGTCGTTCATCTTGTCGGCCGCCAATGCGTTTTATCGCGACGTGCAGCAGATTATGGACGTGGTCATTCTGGCGTGGTTCTTCCTGACGCCCGTGATCTGGGATGTCAACATGCTGCCTGTCTCCAAAACCGTGTGGGGGATCGACCTGCCGATCCAGCGTTTGACGTACATCCTCAATCCGATGGCGTCGATCATCGCGGCGTATCGCGATGTGCTGTACTACGGGCGGCCGATCGGTGCGGACTTCTTTTTGCGCACGGCGGTGACGGCGATCATTGTTCTGCTGATCGGGTTTGCGGTGTTCCATCGCTTGAGCGGGCGCTTTGCGGAAGAAGTGTGATAGTCTGATCGTCGTGTAGTCATGTGGTCGTGTAGTCCAGTGTGTGTTGCATGACAGGCCGCAGGTGGGTTATACTTTCAACGGTGGCTGCTTTTGACTATTCGACAATGCGACTAAGAAACGACAAGACTCAAGGGAGGCCCTGATGTACGGTTTTGCCGGTAAGGTTTTGCGCGTCAATCTCACGGATGGTGCGCTCACGATTGAACAGCCCGCTGAAGAATTCTATCGCAAGTACTGGGGCGGCAGCGCGATGGGGCTGTACTATCTGCTGAAAAACACGCCCGCTCACGCGGATCCGCTTGGCCCCGATAACACCCTCTCGTTCTTCGTCAGCGCGCCGACCGGCGTGGCGATCTCCGGGCAGAGCCGCGCCACGGCTACGGCCAAGTCACCCATCAACGGCCTCATCGGCGACTCGCAAACGGGCGGCTTCTGGCCGGCCGAGTTGAAGTTCGCCGGTTTCGACGGCATCGTGATTACGGGGAAATCGCCGCAGCCCGTGTATTTGTGGATCAAAGACGGGGTTGCAGAATTGCACAGCGCCGATCAATTGTGGGGTAAAGAACTGACCACCGGCGAAGCCGAAAAATTGCTCAAAGAAGAAGTAGGCGAACCCAAAGCGGAAGTGATCCAGATCGGTGCGGCAGGCGAGCGCGGCGTGCGCTATGCCGCCGTGATGAACATGAGCAATCGCGCCTTTGGCCGCACCGGCATGGGCCTGGTCATGGCGTCGAAGAACCTGAAGGCAATTGTGGTGTGCGGTTCGCACAAGGTCGAAGTGGCCGACAAAGCCGCGATTGCCGAGCTCAACCGATCGGGCACCAGGGGCATTCCCGATAATGGCGATGTGAAGGGTTTGCAAGATTACGGCACGGCCAGTGTGGTCGGTTTCCAGAACTCGATCGGCACGCTGCCCACCTACAACTATAGCAGCGGCTACTTCGAGCAGGCCGACGACATCAGCGGCGAGAAGATGGCCGATACGATTCTCAAAGGCAATGACACGTGCTTCGCCTGCACCGTGCGTTGTAAGCGCGTCGTCGAGACAGAGTATCAGGGACAGAAGGTTGCGCCATTCTATGGCGGCCCGGAATACGAATCGATCGCGACCTTTGGCTCATACTGCGGCATCAGCGACCTGAACGCGATTGCGCTGGCGAATCAGATTTGCGGCGAGTGGGGCGTGGACACCATCGCGTGCGGCGCGACGATTTCGTTTGCGATGGAGCTGTTCGAGAACGAAGTGATCAACGTCGAAGATACAGGCGGCATCGCGCTGCGCTACGGCGACGCCGACGCGATGTTGAAGACGCTGAATCAGATTGTGCGTAAAGAAGGCTTCGGCGCGATTCTGGCGGAAGGCTCAGAACGCGCGGCGGCCATCATCGGGCGCGGAGCCGATGAGTATCTGGTGACGATCAAGGGTACGGAATTGCCCGCGCATATGCCGCAGGTCAAGCGCTCGTTGTCGGTAATTTACGCGGTGAATCCCTTCGGGGCCGATCACCAATCGAGCGAGCACGATCCGATGTACACGCCCGCGCCGGAAGGCGAGTCAAATATGTACCTCGAGCGATTGGCCAAACTCGGCCTCACGGAGCCACAGCGCAACAAGGCGATGAATCCGGCCAAGGTGAAGTTTGCTTTTGAGACGCAGAAGAATTATTCCTTCCTCGATACGGCCAGCCTGTGCCAATTTGTGTGGGGGCCGGCGTGGACGCTGTACGGGCCGGATGAGATCGTAGCGTTGATGCGCGCCGTCACCGGTTGGGACGTGACGCTGGTCGAAGTGCAGCAGGTGGGCGAACGACGCATCAACATGATGCGGGCGTTCAATGCGCGCGAAGGTGTGGGCCGCGACAAAGACACGCTGCCGAAGAAGTTATTCAAGCCGCTCAAGGGCGGCCGCAGCGACGGCCTGTTTATTCCGCAGGCCGAAATCGAAGCCGCGCTGGATACGTATTACGATCTGGCTGGCTGGGACAAAGCCAGCGGCAACCCGACGAAAGAGAAATTGGCGGAGTTGGGGTTGGAGTGGATCAGCTGACGAGTAACGAGTAACGAGTGACGAGTGACGAGTGAAAAGCAGCGGGGCGATCGAGTTTTCTCGATCGCCCCGCTGATGTTTGAGGATGCGGCTTTCGGTGTGTTGAGTTAGAGCAAGGCTGCGATCAACGTCATGGTCAGGCCGGTCAACTTCGCTCTAACTCGATCTATTCTTCGCCTTCGGAGTTGTCATCGAACAGGCTGTATTGCGCTTGATCGTCTTTTGCGAAGTGGCCCTCAAAGTTTTCAGACAGGCCAATAAATTGTTCCAAAGGCACTTTTCGCATGGCTTTACGCAGGTATTGTTCAGTTTCGCTGTCACTCATGCGAGTCAGGCTGTGCTTAAAGCCAAGCGCCTTATTCAAGACCTGCGCAACTTGTCTGGGCCAGTAGCCTGCGCTCATTTGAATGATGGTGCCCTGCACGTTTTCGGCCATGCGCTCAATGCGGCTGTTTGCGCCGACTCGATCCACCAGAATAATGGTTGCCATGAAGAACTTGGAGCGTCCCAGTGAAATCTCACGTTCAAAACGAGTCACTTTATCAAGCGAAATCTCTGGATTTCCTCTGCCGATAAAGCCGATGTCAAACCGCACGCCCTGGCCCAATTCATAAAGCAGAGTTGCATCGCTTTCCCGTTTTTCATTTCGAGAGGAAAGCCAGAAAACTTTCTCATACTCCTGTGGCGGGGGCACAATATGTTTGAACAGCAGCGGCAAAATTCCACCTACACGGGATCTTTTGCGTTTGCCGTGAAATCCGCTCTTTGAAAAACTGCTCAAAAATGCCTGAAAACAACGCCTTTGTGCTGATGCGGCTCAATTGGGCGCATGGGCCTTAAATCTTGA
>JACRBO010000611.1 GCA_016219235.1 Chloroflexota bacterium | reverse complement strand
TACCAATTCAATAAACAATTCGGCCAGGTGGCCGCGATGCGGTGATTTGCGACGCCCGATCACCGTGCGCCGATTCGCTTCGACGCGCACCACCCACTTCTCGACCGCGATGGGATACACCAGCGTGACGGCGTGCTGCTCCAGCAGCCTGGGCAACTTATGCTTCAGCGCGGCAAAGTTATGCGTCTGAATCTCGATGATGCCGCCGGCACCGCCGCTGGCGCCGACGCCATCCGCGCGCAGCACGTCCCCCACGTAGCCGTCCACGGTCGCCTCCAGCTGATCGCTCGGGCGGGCGTAGTGCCGTGTGAGCGCGGCGTGCAGCTCGGTTTCATGCAGTGTGCCAATCATCTCCGTCACTCTGATCCCCAAAATCGCTCCGCATTATACCTGAGCGTGGTATAATCGTCGCTGCTAAATCATCCGAGAATTCCTGACGATTGTAGACCTATGACGACTTTACCCAAGCCTGCCCGTTCATTGCGACCGACGCTGGACACCCTGTTTCACATCGACTACGAGTGGTGGAACAAAGGCGATCAAGACCTGCGGGTCTATTTGCGCAGCCACCTGTGCGCCGAGCATCGCGCGCAAATCATCGAGGCCGGCGCCAACCTGGATATGATCGACTGGGTCGATCCACGCACGGCCGAGGTGAAGCGCCGCGACGGGTTGGTGCAGCTGATGCGCACGCATTGCTCGCAGCGGCCCGATTACATTGCCGAACATACCAGCATTGTCGATGCCGTGTTCCGCATCTTCCTGGTCAACGACAACGAACCGTTGACGGCGCGCCAGTTAGCCGATCGCATCGAGCGCGATCCAGAGGTCGTGTTGAAGACGTTGGCCGGCAAGCAAGTGTATCAGGGTCTGAAGCCCGTCTAAAGCGTATGAAGATCGCGGTCAAACTGCACGGCATCTTGCTCGACTATCGGCCCGTTGGGGTCAAAGTTGATCTGTTTGAGATAACCCTGGGCGAACCGGCAGTGGCACGGCAGGCGGCCGAACACTTCGGCATTCCGCCCCAAAAAGTGCATACCGCATTTTTGAATGACGAGCAGGTTGGGCTGGATGCGCCCTTGAAAGACGGCGATCATTTGCGGCTATTTCCGCCGGTGGTCGGCGGGTCCGATGGGGCCGATCGGGCGGTGGCGGCCAACTGGCGGGTGTTTATCGCGGGCATCATGCAAGGCTCGCGCCGCGCCAACGATATTACTACACAAGACTATCGGCAGCAGATTGGCGAATGGCTGACGGCGCACGTGCCCGGTGTCGACGTGGTTGATCCATGAGAGCTGCATCCCGAAAGTGTAGGCTATTACGACGACGATGCGCGCCGCACCCTGATTGATCTGGCGCGCCTGGCGGGCCGCGTTGACGCGGTGGTGGCCTTTGTGCCGGAAGCCAGCATGGGTACGGCACTGGAAATGTGGGAAGCGTATCATCAGGGGCGGCCGGTCATTACGATTTCGCCGCTCGTCCACAACTGGGTGGTCAAGGGCCTCTCGACACGCGTGCTGGCTGACCTGGTTGAGTTTCGTACTTTTGTGGAATCAGGTGAGTTTGAGCGCGTGCTGCGCGCTGCCGGACCCGCCTAACCTTTTATGCCCCCGTAGCTCAATTGGACAGAGCAACGGACTTCAGTTCGGAGCCTCAGCAGGGAAACTTGTTGAGTGCATGTCACTATATGCGGGAACCCCCTTAGAGTCGCTGACACCCTGGCGGTAACAGTTCAGCGAATTGGGCAATCCGCAGGGAAGGAAAAAGACTGAACAAGCATCAGTCTTTTCCACCCTCAGAGACTATACGTGACACACCTAACGGCGCACTGCCCACGGTGAAGATATAGTCCAGCCAGCAAGCCGCTTGTCAGCGGTGGTTACGGAAACGTAATGCTGGATGCTAATCCGCAGGTTGTGGGTTCAAGTCCCGCCGGGGGCGCCTGTGCATCATCGCGCGTCAAGCGCGTGGAGGAAGGCATGTCGCATCGAAGGCTGCGCGTGACGCTGTTAACGATCCTGTTGAGCGGCCTGGCCGTTTCGCCCATCGGGTGGCGGGCCAGCCAATCGGCGTTAGCGCAAACCGAGTTATTGATCAACCCCGGTTTTGAAGAGCCGTTTTCTTCGCAAGGCGGCAGCATCTTTGTGGCTAACGGCTGGCAGGCCTGGTATCTGGTGCCCGACGGCACGACGTACCCTACGACCTGCACTGGTTCGGCCCCTTACACCTGCAAGCCGTATAACATCCCCAGTTATCGCATGAGCCAGCCGCAAGACCAGCGCGTGCCGCCGCGCGCGCGATCGGGTAATTCCCAGCAATGGGGCGGGAGTTATTACGTCTTTATTAGCGGCCTGTACCAGACGGTGGGCAACCTGACGCCCGGCACGCAGCTGCGCTTTTCGGCCTACACGCAAGCCTTTAATTGCAGCAACGATCTCGGCTGCTTTGGCGGCGTGGGTGAAGTAGGCAAATCCTATGAACCCGGCCACAATGCGCTGCGCGTGGGCATTGATCCCACCGGCGGCGCCAACGCCTTTAGCTCTAATGTGATTTGGTCCAACGAGGCCAATCCCCTGGACGCTTTCTTCCAGCAGTCGGTTGAAGCCGTTGCGCAGGGCAGCACGGTTACGGTCTTTATCTGGTCGGCGCCGCAATATTCTTCCAAGCACGTGGACATCTACGTAGACGACGCCAGTCTGATCGCGCTGGGACAAGGCGCTGTGCCCACTGCCGCCGCCACGCTCGCTGCACTGGGCACGCCCGCGGGTACCCCCGCGCCCACGGCCACGCTCGGCACGCCGCAGCCCACGCTGACCATACCGCCCAACACCGGCACGTACACCGTTCAATCTGGCGATACACTGTCCGCCATAGCGCAGACCTACAATCTCACACTCGATCAATTGCTGGCGCTCAATCCCAGCCTGACGCGCGAGAGTGTGATCCAGGTCGGACAGGTGATCAACATTGGCGGCACGCCGCAGCCGGCAACGCCCACTCCGGCCCCTACCGCCACTTCCGTACCGGCGGCAGCGACCGTGCCTACGACCACTCTGCCAACTTCGACACCCGCGCCTGCTGGCACGCCGGCTCTGGCCAATTCCGGTCTGTGCCTAAGCGCCTTTGAAGACGCGGATGGCAGCGGCACGCGCGAACCAGCCGAGACCGCAGTGGTCGCCGGAGTGCGCTTTGAGGTGGCCGACGTCCAGAACCAGACAGTTGCCTCTTACACCAGTGACGGCGTCGAACAATTTCACTGCGTGAGCAACCTGCCGGATGGACGGTACACCATCACCATTGTGCCACCGGCCGGGCAAACCGCCACCACCGACGTTAAGTGGTCGGTGTCGCTGTTGTCCGCCACCAGCGTCAACGTCAACTTCGGCAGCCGGGTTGCGCCTGAGCCGACGGCCACGCCGGCTGACGCGCCCGCGCCTACCGCTCAAGCCGAGGCCGCCGCGACGCCTGCTTCGGCCGCACGCAGCACGGGCGTGCCGCTGGGCCTGTTGATCGGCGGTGCCTTGATATTGCTGGCTATTGCGGCCCTGGCCTTTGCCGTCAGCTCACGCCGTCGTTAAATCCCCATCAACGAGTTTCAGTTATGTGTCTTCAATCTCTTGCGCGGCTGCTTGCCATCAGATCGATGGCCGTCATCGGCTTGATCGCGGCCGCCAGCTTGATTGGCTTGTCAATCGATCTGGATGCGCGCTCCGCGCAGGCACAGGCCGCGGCCACCGCTACTCCCCGATCGGCCTCTACCCCGATTGCGGGCGTCTCGATCACGTACACCGTAAAGACCGGCGATTCCTTCAATGCCATTGCGCGCCAATTCAACTTGACGCCGCAGCAATTGCAGACGCTCAATGCCATCACTAACACCGGCGTCATTCGGGTTGGACAGGTGTTGATCGTTGCGGTGAGCACCTTCACGCCGACGCCCGCATCTACAGATCTACCTGCCCCCACGCCCACGGCTGTGCCGACCGAAACACCGACGCCTGCGCCGACGGTCACGCCGACGATCGAACCGACCCCGGCGCCAACCAGCGCACCCGTCCCAACCGATCAACCCGCAGCAACCGCCGTGCCATTGGTGATCGAGCCGCCCGCGCCCGCCGGTATTCCGGTTGACGTGATCCTCGTCGGCGCGGTGATGCTCTTCGCCGTCATCGGGATCGTTATCGGCTTCCGCACCCAGCGCGGCTAAACGTTGTCGAGGTCATGCTCAATCATCGAGTGCGCCGCTGGCGCTTACTGCTTCGATCGCCCCTCACGCTGATCGGCTTGATCGCGGCGGTGGTGCTGGCCGCTGCATATCAAGTCCGCGCGCCGCTGGCGTTGGACATGGCCGCCGACAGTGAAGAAATTTACCTCACGCGCGGCTTCTATCCGCCGGAAGAAACGTTTGGCGTCACCTATCGCTGGACCAGCGGCGATTCACAAGTGGTCTTCCCCGGCACAGGCAGCGGCACCGCCCTGAAGCTCAGCCTGAATCTGCACGAATTTCGCCCCGCGCCGTTGATGCCGCAGCCGGTCACAATCGCGTTGAATGGCCGCGACGTCATCTCCTTCACGCCCGATACGAATCTGCAAGCCTACTCGTTCGATCTACCGCCGATCGTCGATCTGCGCGGCGACGCCGTACTCGATTTGCGATCAGGCACTTTTACCCCCAAAGACAGCCTACCCAACAGCACCGATGATCGCTCGCTGGGACTGTTCGTCGATCAAATCAAGTTGGACTATGGCGCGGGCCTGATCACGCCGCCACTCATCACGTGGCTGCTGCTCGTCGCCAGCGTAATCGGCGCGTTCGGGCTGAGTGGCTCAATCGGTTTGGGCCAGCGCGCAAGCGCCGTGATTGGCATGATCATGTTGATCGTGGTGAGCGCGGGCGTGATCGGCTATCGCACCTTCACCGCGCACAACGCGCCGTGGCTGGCAGCGACCGTGATCGCGAGTTGGTTGATCGTGTTGAGGTTGCGAAATGCAAGACGCAGGATGCAGGATGCGCCTGAGCCTGTTGCGCTGCGCGTCCCGCGTTCAGCATTCGCTGTCATCATCGCGTTCGTTCTGGTGTGGCGCAGCGCGCTGGTGCTGGTGCCCGTCTTCGGGGCGGATGTGACGGGCGTGCGCGAGTGTTGCCCGGAGGTGCTGCCTAAGCCGCTCGAGTCGTGGCAAGACGCCGCTTTTACGACCTGGTATCGCTGGGACGCGATCTGGTATGGCAGCATCGCGCGCGACGGTTATCAATACTTTGGCGACCGTGAAGCCTCGAATGTGGCGTTTTTTCCGGGCTTTCCGCTGCTGAATGGCGTCATCAGCCGCGTGACGATGCTGCCCGTGGACGTGAGCGGGCCGATCGTGTCCACAGTGTTGACGTTGATCGCGTGCTGGCTGTTGTATCGATTGACCCTGCGCGAAACGAATGATGACGCTACGGCGCAGCGCTCGATAGTATACATGCTAGCATTTCCCGCCGCGTATTATCTGGCGTTGGGTTTTAGCGAAGCGCTGTACACCGTGGCGGTATTGGGCGCCTTTACGCTGGCGCGCGACGGCAAGTGGGCGTGGGGTGGTTTGGCGGCTTTCGTGGCAGGCTTGACGCGGCTGCATGGTGCACTGTTGATCGTGCCGCTGGCTTATGAATACGTGCGCCAACAAGGCTGGCAATGGCGCTCGCTGTTCAGGCCGCAGGTCATCGGTGCGTTGGGTGCGCCGTTGGGTGTGCTGGCTTTCTTCGGTTATCTGGGTGTGCAGTTTGGCAATCCGCTGGCCTACTTCGATGTGCAAACGCTGTTTTTCAAGGGCATCCGCGCCGAGGCCTTTCCCACGTTTCCGGGCACCACGCTGGCTAACTCGATCTACGGCCTGTTGAACAACACGCCGTCAACCGAGAGCATCGCCGTGGTCAGCGCGCTATTCCTGCTGCTGTTTCTAACATTGGAAACGTGGGCGCGTTTGCCGCGCGTCTACGGCGTCTACATGCTCACGGTCGTGTTGTTCTCGCTCACCAGCGGCGATCTGATCTCGCTGCCGCGCTTCGTCGTGCCGATGTTTCCCGGTTTCATGGCGCTCGGCTTAATCGGTCGCCACCCCCGGCTTGATCGCTTGATCTTGATCTTCTTCTTGATCTTGCAGGGTGTCCTGGCCTTGCTGTTCACCAAAGGCTACTGGATCGCGTAATTTTCCCGTATCCTGTATCCTGCCTCTTGCATCTTGCGTCGCGTGATATGTGACATTATTTTAACAGCAGGTAGCGGCTTATTTCAAAGTACTGCCGCGGCGTATCTACATACACCCGTTCACCGGTTTCCAGCAGGCGCGGTCCCATCAACACCACTGGATCAATGTGCGTCCACGAGAGCGCGGAGACATACGCCATAGACGGTTCAGACGTGGTCTTGCGCAGCAGTTGAAGCAGGTTAAACATCGCCTGTTCATCCTCGGCCAGCAGCCAGATTTTGTCCGCAAAGGCATACGGCGCACTCTGCGGAATGAACCAGCTGTCGGCCACCACCACCCGTTCCGGCGAATTTCCGATCACCGCCGACATGAACTCGCTGGCAACCTGATTCCGGTGCATGAAGTCAACGCCGCGCCACGTGGAGTACGCTCCGGCGATAAAGAGCACACTGACCAGCAGTACCAGCTCGAGGCGTTCACTGCGCCCGATCGTACCCCACGCCCGATCGAGCCGCGTGACGACCACGATCGCCAGCAGCGCAATCGCCGGCAGCAGGAAGCGCGGTCCCCATTGAATGCCGCCTTCGAAAGGACTAATGATCAGTACCAGGCCGATATAAGCCAGCGCAGTCACCACTAACCAGCGGACGGCGATGTGGTGCGTGGGGCGTGATGAAATCGGAACGAGCAGCATCAGCACCAGCGGAAACGTCGTGAGTAGATCGCTGGGGCGCTGCTCCTGTGTCAGTCGCCACGTCGTTAAGGCCGCACTGCCGATCAACACGGCTGTCAACAACCAGCGTCCAACGCGTTGGATGGAAGTGGATGATTTCTGAATACGCTGCAACATCGCCAGTCCCAGGGCCAGCACCACTGCGCCGATGAGCAGGGCCGGCAGCACGTCTGACCCTGCCCCCTCGATCGGCCACAGCATCACCTCATTATGGCCGGTCGTGTCGCCCAGCCGCGCCAGCATTTGCTCGCCGCCCAGGCCGGGGATGTTCTGCGCGAGGCGCGGTCCCAGCGGGCTGCCCCACGTGATCGTTTCGTACAGCCACCACGGCCCGGCGATGATCAGACCGCCCAGCGCCACCCAGCGCAGCGGATACACCACGCGTTCGAGCATGTGCCGCAGCGAGTAGATTTCCAGCGCGACCGAAGCTGATCCCGCGCGCCGGATGACAACCCAGCCAATAACGACGGCGATGGGATACACGTACAGTTCGGCGCGCATGGTCAGACTGAGGCCCAGCGCCGCGCCCGCCGCGATCAGCCAGCGTGTTGGCCGGTAGGCTTCATTTGCTTTGATGAGTGCGGCCAGCGCGAGCAGCGCCAACAACGTGCCCAGCGTGTGTTCCCAAAATTCCAGCGAATAGATCAACAGCGGGCTGCTGACGCCGATCACGATCGGGACGAGTGCCGCCCAGCGGGTTGGAGACGCGCGCCAGGCCAGCCACGCTGCCACGATCACGATCAACGCGCCGCCCAACCACGGCACGAGCAACAATCCGGCGTGACCGAACAATCCGTATAACGGCGCGCTGAGCCAGATGAAGGGCGAGGTGTATTCGGAGTAAGGTTGACCGTTTTGCCACAGAAACCACGGCGGCACAAACGGCGAGTAGAGATGTTCGGGGTCATACATCGCGCCCGGATAATGGATCGGCGCGAGCAGTTGGCCGGTGTGCAGAATGCCCTGCACCTGCCACAACTTCACGCCCGCATCGCCCGTGGCAAAGCCGCGAATCGACGCCGCGCGCAGGCAGAAGGCCGTTTGCAACACCAGCACGGTTATCACCGTGAGGATCAGCAATCGGCGCGGTGTGAGTCGTGACGAGTAACGAGTGACGAGTGACATCCTGATGGCAGGGCGAAGGTTCAAGATGAAGCGGAGTATACCACGGCCTATTTTCGCAGATGATACGGCACATCGATAATCACCCGTTGATAACCGCGATTGCGCCGATTATACAACAGCGCCGATTTGATCAGCGACGCCGACTGATTGTGCAGCAGGCTGTGCCACCATCGAGCGGGCACGAACTCTGGCAGCACCACGGCCGCTTGCTGGCCGTCATTGTGCAGCAGATCGGTTTCGTCGAGGAATTCCAGCAGCGGCCCCACAATCGATCGATATTGCGACGGCTTGATCACCAGCGGCACGTCCGGGAACCAATCGTGCCACGTCTGGCGCACACGCTCGCCCGCGCCTGGCTCCAGTTCAACATATACGACCGTGACATCGTTCGAGATCGATCGCGCAAAATCGATCGCGTCCACGATGCCGCGATGCACGCCCGAAATAGGCATGACCACGCGCGGGGCTGGAAACGGCTTGATCGAAGGCGGCAGGCCGCGCAGCGTCAACTGTTGCCCCACATCTCGATAGTGTGCGCGGATCCGATAGAGCATCACCACTACGATCGGGATGAGCACGATCGTGATCCACGCCCCTTCCGCGAACTTGCTGATCGCCACCACGCCCACGGTCACAGCGGTTACGAGCGCGCCCAACCCGTTGACGAGCATCTTCAGCAGCCAGCGCGATCCGCGCTCGCGCCGCGAGTTGTGCTCGCGCCACCAGTGCACCACCATGCCCGTCTGTGACAGCGTAAAAGCCAGAAACGCGCCGATGGCAAACAGCGGAATCAGCGCGTGCGTGTCGCCGTTGAAGATCACGATCAGGCCGCCGCCCACCAGCGACAACACGACGATGCCGTTGGCAAACACCAGCCGGTCGCCCAGGCCCATCAACTGGCGGGGCAAAAAACCTTCTTTAGCCAGCAGGGCCGCCACACGCGGGAAGCCTGCAAAACTGGTATTGGCGGCCACCGCCAGAATCAACAGCGTTGAAATCTGAACCACGAAATACGGCAGCCCCGGCCCTAGAATGCGCCGCGCCAGTGCCGACAAGATCGTTTCGTCCGGCCCGGTCACTACGGCAAACGCCTGTGTCAACCCGATGCTGCACACAAACAGCGCGCCCATCAAAATCGCCATCGCGAACAAAGTACGGCCGGCTTTCTTCGACTCAGGCGGCTTGAAGACCGGCACGCCGTTGCTGATCGCCTCGATGCCCGTCAAGGCCGTGCAGCCCGTGGCAAAGGTATGCAGGACAATATACAGGCTCAACTCCTGAGTGGGCAGCGGCGCGGTCTGGCTCAACGAGCCTGGCCCTTCGATCGCCAGGCGCACGACACCTACCACCAGCATCGAGAAGAAGGCGATCAAGAACACATACACCGGCACGGCCATCAACGTACCCGTTTCGCGCAGGCCGCGCAAATTGATCAGCGTGATGACGGCCAGCAACACCAGCGACAGTTCCACGCGATACGGCCACAGACTCGGCACCGCCGACGCGATGGCCGCCACGCCCGCGGTCGCGCTCACCGCCACGTTCAGCACGTAATCGATCGTCAGCGCCGTCGCCGCGATCAAGCCCGCCAACGTGCCCAGATTCGCGCGCGCCACGATCCACGATCCGCCGCCCGATGGATAGGCGTGGATCGTCTGAAAGTAAGACAGCGCCACGATGATCAACAGCCCGGCAATCGTCAACCCGATCGGCCACGCCAGCAACAAGCCTGCGCTGCCCGCGACAACTAAACCGAGATAAATCTCCTGATTGGCATACGCAATCGAGGACAGCGCATCCGGCGAAAACGCCGCCAGTGCGCGCAGTTTGTTCAGTCGGTTATCAGCCAGTTGATGAGTGGGTAAGGGCGGACCAATCAGGAGATGTTTGATCTTATCGATCATGCAACCTCGCGCGATGAGTGCGTATGCCGCAATTATGCACCACGAATCGCCGAAGTGAAAATTCCGAGGACTGCCAGGCCGATGGCAACCGCAAAGCTGGTCGTGACGGCGGTGACTACCGATGCCGTCTGCGCCTGCACCGTCGTAAATACCGCGCCCGCCAGCCCCACGCCTAGCACCATGCCCACGTTGCGCGCACTCGCCAGCACGCCCGCCGCGATGCCCTGTCGATGGCGCGGGGCTGCGCCCATCAACGCGCTGCTGTTTGGCGCGATGAACGTGCCAGTGCCCAGACCGACCACCGCCAGTGCCAGCGTCACGTCGCTCAGCGGCGACTGCGATCTCAATTGCGAGAGCAGCCACAGGCCCAGGGCCAGCACCAGCATGCCCAATACACTCAGCACACGCGCCCCCACCCGATCGGATAATTGACCGCTTAGCGGCGCGACGATCGCCATGACGATCGGCTGTGTCGTCAAGATCGCGCCCGCCACAGCCGGGCTGAGGTTGCGGCCATAAATCAGGTAGAACGGCAGCAGAAACAAAATCGAATAGACGCACACGTAATTCAAAATGGCACTGGCGGTTGAGGCGGAAAACGTGCGGCTGCGAAACAACGTCAGATCGAGCATGGGATTAGCGACGCGTCGTTCCACGGCGATGAAGACCGCCAACAACCCTACCGCGCCGAGCAGCAAACCGAGGATCGCGGGCGAAGTCCAGCCCCAACTCGAACCTTGATTTAAGCCCAGCAACAGTGCGATCAAACCCGCCATAAAAACGGCCGCCCCCGCCCGATCGAATTTCTCGGCCCGCTCGGCCGGGGCATCCTTCGGGATGAAGCGCCAGCTCAGCCACAGGGCCAGCAGGCCCACGGGCACGTTGATGTAAAACACCGCGCGCCAACTGAATTGCTCGGTCAGCCAGCCGCCCAGCGACTGGCCAGCCGTCAGGCCCAGATACGTCATCGTGCCCTGCAAGCCCAGCGCGCGGCCGCGTTCACTGGCGGGGAAATTCTTGGTCAAAATCGCGGGCGAGTTGGCAAACAACATCGCCGCGCCCAACGCCTGAATCGCGCGCGAGCCGATCAACATCAGCGGCGACTGCGCCAATCCGCACACCGCCGAACTGACGATGAAGATGGTGAAGCCGGTCAGATATACCGGCCGGTGCCCGCGCAGATCACCCAGCCGGCCAAAGCTCAACAGCAGGCCGCTCACCACCAGCAGATAAACCGTCACTACCCATTCCATCGTGGCGACGTCGCTGCGAAAATCGCGCGTGATCACGGGCAGCGTCGTGTTGACCACGCTGCCGTCCAACGCGGACATGAACGTGCCCACGCCGATGGCGAGGAGGACGAGCCATTTGCGGTTGCTAGATTGTTGAGCGGTGATTGCGGAAGCAGAGGTCATGCGCAAGTCCTGACAGGATGACAAGATGAAGAGGTGACAAGGTGACACGATGACAAGGTGACAAGGTGATCTTGATCAAGAGATCATCTTGTCACCTTGTCATCGT
>JACRBO010000608.1 GCA_016219235.1 Chloroflexota bacterium | reverse complement strand
GATCGATGCGCTGCTCGACGTTGCGGGCCGCGACTGGCAGCCGCCCGCCGGCGGCCCACTCAGCGCCCTGCCGCGCGACAAACGGTTGATCTTGATGACCGTTCATCGTCGTGAAAGTTTTGGCGAACCTGTGCGCAGCATCTTTGCGGCCGTGGCCGACATCGCGCAGCGGCCCGATGTGCACATCGTCTACCCGGTGCATCCCAATCCCAACGTGCGTGAGCCAGCGCGGGCTATGCTGGGACAGATCAGCAACATCACGCTGATCCCGCCGGCCAGTTATCAAGAGATGGTGTACTTGCTGAAACGCTGTACACTGGTCTTGACCGATTCGGGCGGCTTGCAGGAAGAAGCCCCCAGCCTGGGCAAACCCGTGCTGGTGCTGCGCGCAACTACCGAGCGCCCCGAAGCCGTGGAAGCAGGTGTGGCCCGGCTGGTCGGCACCGGGCGCGACTGCATCTTTGCCAATGTGAATGAACTGCTAGACGATGAGCGCGCTTACGCCGCAATGGCGCGCGGCGTTAATCCCTACGGTGACGGCCATTCTTCCGAACGCATCGTGGACGCACTGTTGACGTACTCGGACTCACCAGCTTAGGTCTATGAAATCAACTTCAACGAAGTGGCTATTGATCATCATCGGCATGGCCGTGATCGCGCGGTTGGCCGTGGCGTTTTATCTGGGCGACACGATCGATGCACCGCCGCTGTTGACGGATCAGCGTTCGTATCATGCGCTGGGCGAGCGGCTGATCACTGGGCACGGCTTTAGTTTTGATCGCGGCTGGTATCCGTTTACACAGCCCGATCAACCCACCGCGCACTGGTCGTTTTTGTATTCGCTCTTCGTCGCCGCGGTGTATGCCGTGTGTGGTCCGGACGTGCTGGCGGCGCGACTGGTGCAGGCCGTCATCGGCGGGGTGCTGTTGCCCTTGATGGTGTACCTGTTTGCGCGCCGCTTATATCGAGCCTCGCCACTGAATCCGGCTGCGGTTAGGCTCGGCGAGTACGGCCTGAATGAAGAGCGGTTGGCGTTGATCAGCGCGGGGCTTGCGGCGGTCTATTTCTATTTCGTGCTCTACGCGGCCACCTTGATGACGGAGACGTTCTACATTTCCGGCTTGCTGTGGCTGTTGATCAATGCCATTAACTTCGCCGAAGCACCGACGTTGAAACGCGGCCTGCTGCTGGGCCTGAGCCTGAGCGTGACTACACTGCTGCGACAATCGATCTTGCCGTGGGCGGCCGTGCTGATCGCGTGGCTGTTGTGGACGGGCTGGCAGCGCGGGACGCTGGGCCGCACGGCCCGATCAGGTGCGGCGGCGATCGGGGTGTTGGTGATTTCGATCGCGCCCTTTACTCTCCGAAATTATCTGGCGTACGGGCAATTCATGCTGCTAAACTCCAACGCTGGATACGCCATGTTCTCGGCGCAGCATCCCATGCACGGCACGGAGTTTCGCGAGTTTGACGCCGCGCCCATTCCCGCTGAATTGATCGGGCAGAATGAAGCGCAATTGGATAAAGAACTCATGCAGCGCGGCATCGGTTTTGTGCTGGCGGAGCCGGGGCGCTATCTGGCGCTATCGCTGAGCCGCGTGGTAGACTACTTCGAGTTCTGGCCCACGCCGGACACCGCGTTGATTAACAACGTCGGGCGCGTGGGATCGATCGGGGTGCTGCTGCCGTTCATGTTGATTGGTGTATGGCTGGCGTTTCGGCATGGCGGAGTGCGCTCGACCGGTGGTTGGCGCGCGTTCTCGCAATCGCCGCTGGCACTGATTAGTCTGTTTATGCTGGTTTATTCGGTGTTGCATATCTTCACGTGGGCGATGCCGCGCTATCGCTTGCCGGTAGATGCAGTGGCCCTGCCGCTGGCGGCACTGGCGATCGCGAGTGCCGTCCACTGGCTGAGAGAGCGCGCGCGCAGCGGACAGGCGCGAACGCGCACGGCAGCGTGATAGACTTCGCCTGAAAACCGCGGACTCGCCCGTTCACGCTCACCCGGAATCTGGTATGATTACTCAGCACCAGACGACGGGCTGTCACCTTAATTGGAGTATCAAGAGCCGAAGGATTAATTGATATGGAACTACGCCAATATTTTAACGTACTGCGCAAGTGGTGGTGGTTGATTGCAGCCGCGATGGTGATTGCCGGAGTGGCCGCATTTCTGGGGTCGTTGACCACGCCGCGCCAGTATCAAGCCCGCACCACGCTGATGGTCGGTAATGCGCTCGCGCAGTCGAACCCCAACGCCACCGACTTCTACACAGTGCAATCGCTGGCGCAGAGTTACGGTGACCTGGTCCGGCGCGAACCCGTGCTGCGCGGCACGCTCGACGAATTGGGACTGAATTGGGACTGGGGCACGCTGCAAAATATGGTGTCCAGCCGCGTCGTGCCCGGCACGCAGTTGATCGAGATCGCGGTGCTCGATATTGATCCACAACGCGCCAAAGTTTTGACCGATGAGATCGTGCGGCAGTTGATCCTGCAAAGCCCGGCCGGTGCGGACATTCAAGACGACGCCGAGCGCCAATTCATTCAAGCCCAGTTGGTGGATCTAAAAGAGAACATCAAGCGCAGCCAGGAAGAGATTCGACAACTCGATGACGTGATTGCGAAGGCGACCAGCGCGCGGCAAATTCAAGATGCGCGCACGCGCCAGGATTCACTGCGCGCGCAAGTCTCCAGTTGGCAGTCGACTTATGCCGGCTTGTCGGCGAGTCTGCAACAAGGCAGCACGAACTTTCTAAGCGTGGTCGAGCGAGCGCAAGCGTCCAGCACGCCGATCGGCGCCGGCGCGACGACCAGCGTGATCATTGCGGCGGCGATTGGCCTGATGCTATCCGGCGGGGCGGCGTTCTTGCTGGAATATCTGGACGACACCGTGAAAACGCCGGACGATGTGCGCCAGTTGACCGAGTTGGCAACTTTGGGGGGTGTGCCGCGCATCGAAGGCGAAAATTACGACACCAAGGTGATTACGCTGCATCAGCCGCGTTCGCCTGTCGCCGAGGCGTATCGCATGGTGCGCACCAATCTGCAATTCAGCGTCGTCGATAAGCCACTGCAAACGCTGCTGGTCACCAGTCCCAATCCCGAAGAGGGCAAGAGTGTCTCTACGGCTAATCTGGCAGTGGTGCTGGCGCAAGCAGGCAAGCGCGTGGTACTGGTGGATGCCGATCTACGGCGGCCGGTGCAGCATCATATTTTTGAATTAAGCAACCAGACCGGGCTGACGACGATTCTGCTGGATGCCAGCATCAACCTGGCGGACGTGATGCAGGACACGGCTGTTGAAAACCTTAAGGTGATCACGTCCGGCCCCATCCCGCCTAATCCGTCGGAGTTGTTGGGTTCCAAGCGTATGGGCTATTTGATCGACGCATTGAAACAGCAGGCCGAACTGGTGATTTTTGACAGCCCGCCCGTGATGGCCGTGTCGGACGCCAGTGTGTTAGCCTCGCGCCTGGATGGTGCGCTGCTCGTCGTCGATGCGGGTCACACGCGCCGGGCCAAGCTGCGCCGCAGCAAAGAAAATCTGGATGCAGTGGGCGCTTCGATTCTAGGCGTCGTGATCAATCGCATTCACCAGCTGGAACAAGAGTACATCTACTATTACTCGCAAGACACCGAGCCGCGACGGCGCGCTCAAGTGCCCGCTCTGCTGGGCCGCATGTTCGACCGCACTGAAACGCCGCAGCGGCCCGAAAAAACCGTGGGCGACAAGACTGCCCCGCCGAAGAAGCCACGCCCCAGTCCGCGCAAGAGCGCGTAAACCGGACACTTGCATAAAACGGGCAGTCAGTGTTGTTCACTGGCTGCCCGTTTTATTGTGTCATGCCCGCATGAAGCCAGCCCGCGGATGCCCGATACGCCTGACGCGCCTCCGCCGCTTTGCGGCGGGTAGGGCGAAAGCGCTCTGGCATGACGCAGCCATCGCACTCCGTCACTATCTGACTAGCACCGGCAACCAGACCGACACACCATTTACGATCAACATCGCGGTCGAGGTAAATGTGGCTGTTGCAGTTGATAATGATGCCGCATTGTTGATGGCGGTTGAAGTTGCCGCCAGCACCGTTACCGGAAAAGTCACCGTCACCGCACTGCCCGCCGCCGGCGCGCCCGTCCAGGTCACGCGGTGCGCGGTGTAAGCCGCCGAACCACCCCCAATTGTCTGGATGACACCCGGCGCACTCACGCCCGCCGGCAGATTGTCCGTCAATGTCAACGCGCTGCCCGTGCCGATAAGCGACAATGTATAAGTCACACGCTCGCTGGTTTGAGCCTGCGTTGGCTGAACCGATTTCTTGATCTCGGCCGTCCGATCGCCCCACGTGATATTCAAGGTTGGGCGACCGACCTCATTGAAGACTTCAACATCCGACGAATAGAAGTAACGCCCGCTGTGATAAGCCTCGTCGGCAGAATAGACCGCCAAACGCAAGGGCACGCCCGCCGCATACGCTTCGGCCACCGCCCGATCGAGCCGCCACGTGCGCGGGATACCGGGATAACCGGGATACGCGGCCAAGGGATCGACCCACGAACCGGTGATGTTTTCTCGTGCACGAGGTGCGTTGTTCCAACTGAGCGTATCTTCGTTCCAGTCTTGATCGATCGAGAAGATTTGAATGTAGGATGGTACGGGGTCGCCCCACACCCCACCGCCCGGATTGCCCATTTGAAACAGCGTTAACGTCGCCGACACGATGATTTTGTTGGCGGGCACGCTGCCCAATGGAAACGTCACGTAGTATTTGGAATAGCACGGCCAATCGGCGATGTCACTTTGGTTCTGCACGTTGACGCGCTCGATGCCCGGATAGGTCAGCGCGCCCCAGCCCGCGAAATAATCGGGGGCGCTATCCCCGCCGCAATTAGTATCGCCGCCCACTGTCCCGTCGATCACCTGCGCGCCGTTCAGACCCTGGCGAATCGTCGCGGTGGCGCGCGGTAGATTCATCGGCGGCGCGTAGGCCGGTTGCCCGAACCGCAGCTGTCCCCACGTCGCTGGTTGAAGCGGCTGCATCGCTTCAGGCCAAATCTGATCGGCATTCATCGCGCCGGGATATGCATCCCGATCGTGCACGGCGACCCCTAGGCCCCACTGTGTCCCGGTCGCGGGCGGGCCGGACAGGCCCAGGCTTGACCACGGAATCCAATACTCGAGCCACCAGCCGCGATTGTTTTGATCATTGTTGTGGCCGCCCACTACGGGGCTGTCCCACTTGCTTTCATTGTAGGTAACAAACGGCTGATTCAACGTAACCCAACTGCCCGCCTGGCCGCGATAGGCGGCTTGCCAATCGGCGCGCGGCTCCCAGGCGTTTAGCTGCGCATCGAAGCGATACGAACTGGCATCGGGGGCGCTGCCCACATTGCCGTCTTTGTCCAGATACAGCGAGATCGAATCCCAGTCGATCAACGATGACGGGGCCGGTTCTTCGTCGTACCACAGCCGCCGATCGAAAATCTGCACCCGCACATAGAGATCGGTCGAAGTGTAGCCCATGCGCACATCGGCATAATTCTCGGTAGGGGTCACGCGCCCCAACCAGAAGACGGCCGTCTCCGCGAATTGGAGTTCGGCGGCGGTAGTGGCATACGGAATGTTCACTCGTCGCAACGGGGCTAAGGCCAGCGGCCCGGCTCCAACCGATTGATCCACGACGCCCCACGCGCCCAGACTGACTGACAACACCACGGCCAGCAGGCCGATTCGTCGCAACATGCATTACTCCTTCAGATAGACAACAGACCTCGACAGTCCTGGCGAGCCATCGAGGTCTGTTAAACGGGCGATGTCTTACGGCGCAGGCGTCGCTTGAATGGTAAGAATCAGATTGTAGAGATAGGCCAGATCACCGCGCGCGAAGGCGGGCACATCCAGATAGCGCGCCAACTCTTCACGCGCGTTCTGGAAAATCATGGCTTTAGCCGCAAACAGCGCGCTGTAATCGAAGATGGGCTGCATCGTGCCTTCGCTGTAGGTCGCCTCAAATTTTGTGACGAACCAGTACGGCGCGACATCTTTGTACTCATTGAAGGCCGTTTGCACCTTCGACAGCGCGTTTGTGCGCAGATAGTTGCCCAACTCGGGCGTCATGAACATGAAGTTGCGCGCGACGCTGAGGATCTGGCCATCGTTGTAGCCGTCCGGCCCCCACGGATTATCCTTGGCGAAGTTGGTGACGCGCAGGGCCAACAAACGGTTAAGCGTGGCGCGCTTCGCTGCGTCCTCGGTCTGCCCGGCCAATTTCTGAAGTTCAAGATAGCCCGTGTACCCCGCAATCCACGCATTGTGCGCAAACGGATACTGGGCCAGCACCGAATCGGCGGGCGGCGTCCACAACAGATTCTTGCAAGTATTGAAAAGCGTTGCGGCATTGCCAAACGTCTGAGCATATTTCCAGAGGGCGTAAAACGTGTGGGGCGTCCACTTCCAATCGGGTCCGGTCCAGCCGGCAAAGCCAAAGGTGCTCCACATCGTCGCAGGATGCCCGCCCAGATCGTTGGTAATCTCGGGCGGTAGCGTGTAAGCCTCTCGGGCGGCGCCGGTGGCCCAGCCGACATGCGTGT
>JACRBO010000607.1 GCA_016219235.1 Chloroflexota bacterium | reverse complement strand
TTCCTCGTTGGCCTGCTATGACGGGCAAACCCTGCACCGGCCGCAACTCGATCTGAGCGGCGACAATCCGGCGGTGCTGCCGTCGTTGTTGTACATCGATCGTCAGCAGCAGGCCATGGTGGGCACGGCCGCGGCGCAGCAGTATTTGCAGCATGAGACCGGCCGCCGCGCCACCTGGGAGAAGCGCATCGTCGGCGAGATCGACGTGGTGTCGTCGGGGGCCAGCTATGTGCAATCGGTCCATGTGCTGGTCGATACGGGCGCGCACGGTCGCCTGCTGCAATACATCAAGACTGCCCTGCGCGATCCCGGTTACGATGGCACGCAGGTCTTCGATCGCTTCCACACCGTCGATGAATTGATCGCGGAGATTCTGCGACCGCTCAAGGCCAGCGCCGAACAACAATTGCAAACCGAATGCAATCGCGTCGTGCTGGGCCGCCCTGTGAAGTACTCGCCCGAAGAGGCTGTGTCCGAACGCGCACAAGCGATCATGTACAAGGCCGCGCGTTTAGCCGGATTTGAAACGATCGGGTTTGAGATGGAACCGATCGGGGCGTTGTACTTTTATCATCGCACCAGCCCCAAACGCGAGTTGGCTTTGGTCTTCGACTTCGGCGGCGGCACGCTTGATCTGACGCTGGCGGAAGTGGGCGGCCCCACGCCACCCAACATCATCGCCACGCTGGGCGCGCTGGTGGGCGGCGACGATCTGGATAAGCGGCTGATGCAGTTCCTCTTCAAGTACTTTGGCGGTGTTGCGCCGAAGGGCCGCCGCGCTCTGCCGCCCTATTTGCTGGACTTCCTCGAAAACTGGCAGACCATGCCCCTGCTCTCGCGCCCGCACATGCTAAAGGTGATAGACCAATATCGCGCCGATAACCCATCGGGCGTGGCGGCGCTGCTGACGCTGGTCACGCGCAATCTGGGCTTTCAACTCTTCCGCAAGATCGAGCAGGCCAAGATTCGCCTGTCCACCGCGCATCTGGCCGAACTTAAATTCAAACACGCCGACATCCACATTCGCGAGACGTTGACGCGCCTGAAGTTCGAAAATTTGATCGCGCCGGAAATTGCGACGGTGGAAGCGGGCGTGCAGCAGATATTGCGCGAGGCCAACCTCGCACCCGATCGAGTCGACGTGGTGCTGCGGACCGGCGGCACATCGGCGGTGCCGGTCTTCACCGAACTGCTGTCGAATCTATTTGGCCATTCAAAATTGCGCTCGCTGGAATTGCTCACGTCAGTGGTGGGCGGGTTGGCGATTGCCGCCCACGAAGAACGCGGCTCGTTTCCAGAATACGAAGTGATTTACCCGAAAACACCCACGGCTTTGTTCGGCGCCATCCGATCGGACCTGCGCGGCGACTACGAGCCGTATGAGTTCAGGATCGGCGCGCAGCCCTATCTCGATTACCCCTACACCCTCAGCCGCATCCCCGTCGATTTGAGCGCCCTGCCCGCGCTGCGATTGGCGCAGTCGGACAAGGTCGTTGAGTCTGCCGAGTTCCTGCACTTCAATCTATCGCGCGCGGCCCGCGTCTATGTGGCCTACGATGCGGATGCGCGCCACGCCCCCGACTGGCTGAGCGACTTTGAGCAGCAGCCGCTGACGATCGAGATCGATCAGATCGGTACGCCGCGTATGATGAACGTCTACGCCAAAGACTTTCCGGCCGGCGAAGTCGCGTTGGGCGGCAACCGTTCGATCGGGAGTGCAGGGAACGTCTTCATGCACTACCTGGTCGTCGCGCGACCGGCGCTGACTCGCTGACAACAGAAATTTCTTCTAAATCGTCTCGTTCCAGACTACCAAATCGGTATATAATGAGAACGGGAATGTCGTTCCAGCCTAGAGGAGGAGCAGGACCCGATTAAGGTGCCCCGATGAATTCCGGCGGAAGGCTTTCATGGCTGAAGACCGACCCAAATGGCCCCACCTCACCTCGTCGTACACCGAAGCCCGTTCAACTTGCCCGCAAGGGCGACGCTTCAAAAATCGCCCGTTGCACACCACCTCGACCCGCGCGTCAGATAAAACCGGCCTGACGCACAGTGTAGGCTCCCGAACATCAACTCGGCTATTGCTACAGGCTTCAGGGTTATGAAAGGAGACCCGCTATGAACGGCCAACAGCAAGGGGTTGACCTCGGCTTCACGCAAGAGGTTTTTTACAGACTGTCATCACGTGTGTTTGATCTTCGACAACGACGCGCAGCGTCGAAAAATCGTCTCAGAATATCTGGCCGCCGGGCTTAAACAGGGAGACATTGTCCGCTATTTTGCCGACACGACCTCGCCGACCGAAGTCCGCGCCTGGCTTATGGAGATGAAGCTGGACCTCACACAAGCCGAGGAAACTGGCGCTTTCGCCATCGCCACAGCCGAGAAGGCTTACTGCCCAAGCGGACAATTCGTGCCGCCGGAAGTGATCGCGAATATGGAGGCCCGTTATGCTATGGCGAAGAAAGCGGGCTATCACGGTTCGCGCGCCTGTGGTGAGATGACCTGGGCGCTGCGCAACATTCCCGGCGCGGATCGTCTGCTGGAATATGAAACTCGCATCAATCTGATCACCGAGACTTTTCCCTACGTCGGGATGTGCCAATACGACGCCCGGCTGTTTGACGGCGCGACACTCTTCAAAGTGCTCCAGGTGCATCCCTACATGATTGCGCAGGGACAGATTATCCAGAACCCGTTTTACCTGCGGCCGGAGGAATTTCTCAAGGACGTTGGGGCACAACCAGCGTAAGCCGCAGGCCGCAGCGATCACGAGCGTGACAATCGACAACGGCATCTGCCGTGGCAGGTAGCTACCGGACAGACGCTGCCGCAACTTTCAACCTGGATACTCGGCTTGAGCGCCGCGGTGGTGCACATGAAAGATAACCCAGATAGTCATCCACAACCGGCCTGGCAAAAGGCTGATGCACGCGTTTTGGGGCAAATCCTGGCGGCGCAAAACGTTGTATTTACACTGCCCGACATACCGCGCCTCGCCGAGTTCTATGCCCAGACCCTGATTTCAATTCCCGGCATCACCGCCTGCCGGGTCTGTCTGGGTGACACGTCGATCCAGGCCGGCGAGCTGGACAGCAGTGGGTGTGCCACGTGCGAATTATTGCGTACCCGTATCAGGCAAGACGACTCACTCGCTTTAGCCGGCTCGAATCTCAAGTGCAGCCTGGCCGACCAGCCCGACATGCGTTTCATCGTCATCGATTCCGCCCGACATCACTTCGGGTCCTTTGTCCTCAAACTCAATGATGCGGCTGTGTTTGAGGTATATCAGCCGTTTATCAGCAACCTCTCCAACTATGTCGCCATCGTCCTCGAAAACCGCTGGCAGCAAGACTTATTACTGGCCGCTCGCGCTGAACTGGAACGCAAGGTCGAGGAACGCACTCGCGACCTGACCATCGCCAACACCGATTTGCAGCGCGAAGTCACCGATCACCAGCGCGCGGAACAGGACATTACCCTCTTGAACTTTGCCCTGAACAACGTGCACGAAGCGGCTTTTCTCATAGACGAACAGGCGCGGTTCCATTTTGTCAACGAGGCAGCCTGCCACATCCTGGGGTATCTCCGCACGGAACTACTCGAGCTGGGCGTGTCGGATGTTGACCCCGACTTTCCGCCGGAGCGCTGGTCCTTTCACTGGCAGGAACTCAAGTTGAAGCGCTCGCTGATCTTTGAAGGCCGTCACACGACAAAGGCCGGCCGCATCTTCCCGGTCGAGGTCCACGCCAACTATTTCAAGTACGGAGACAGGGCCTACAACCTCGCCCTGGTGCACGATGTCAGCGAGCGCAAGCAGGCAGAGGAGGAACGGCTGGCTCATCTCAGGCTCCTTGAAAGCCTGGAGCGGGTTAACCGGGCGATGCAGGGGACGAATGATCTTGAACAGATGATGAGCAATGTGCTCGACGTGGTGCTCTCGATTTTTGAGTGTGACCGGGTAGCTTTGGTTTATCCATGTGATCCGGCGGCAACTTCGTGGAGAGTGCCGATGGAGCGGACCCGGCCAGAATATCCTGGCGTCCTCGCCCTGGGAGTTGAAATACCGACGGATCTGGATGTTGCCCGGACGTTCCAAATTATGAGGGCCGCTAACGGCCCGGTGAAATTTGGCCCAGAGTCTGAGTATCCGCTGCCGGCGGAGGTGTCGCAGCATTTTGGCTTTCAGTCCTTCATCGGGATAGCGCTGTATCCCAAAGTCGATAAACCCTGGGAATTTGTGCTGCACCAATGCTCTTACCCTCGGGTCTGGACGCCGCAGGAAGAGTGGCTTTTTCAGGAGATTGGTCGGCGGCTGACCGATACCCTCTCCAGTCTATTGGCCTATCGAAACCTGCGCGAAAGCGAGACCCGCTTCCGCACCTTTGTAGACCACGCAACAGACGCTTTCTTCCTGCATGACGAGTGGGGAACGATCCTGGACGTGAACCGCCAAGCTTGCGAGAGCCTGGGCTACATCCGCGAGGAACTGATCGGGATGAATCCCTATGACTTCGATGCAGCTGCGGGCCACGCCTTCATCGATCAAATAAACCCGCGATTGGATGCCGGAGAAGTGATCGTGTTCGACACCCGGCACCGCCGGAAGGATGGGACCGTGTTCCCGGTTGAGGTCCGCAGCCGCCCGTTCTGGCAGGGCGAACGTCGTTTCTCGGTCTCTTTGGCTCGGAACATGACCGAACGCAAGCGGGCGGAAGAAGAAATCCGCCAGCTCAATCAAGAACTTGAGCAACGCGTCCTCGATCGAACCGCGCAGCTCGAAGCGGCCAACAAGGAACTGGAAGCCTTTGCGTACTCGGTCTCGCACGACTTGCGCGCGCCGCTGCGCCACATCGACGGCTTTCTGGAACTGCTTCAGAAACGGACCACGGCCACGTTGGACAACCAGAGCCAGCACTACATGACGACCATCGCGAGTTCGGCCAAACGCATGGGCGTGTTGATTGATGACCTCTTGTCCTTCTCGCGCATGGGGCGTCACGACCTGGCCCGGCAAGCGATAGACCTGAACAGCCTGGTGCAGGAGGTCATTCACGACTTCGAGCCGGAGACCCGCAACCGAACCATCCAGTGGCGCATCGCCGACCTGCCGGTGGTCACGGGCGATCGGGCGATGTTGCGCGCCGTGCTGGTCAACCTCCTCTCGAATGCCTTGAAGTTCACCCGGACTCGGCCGCAGGCCGACATCGAGATCGGCTATGAAGCCGCCCCGGCCACTGAACCGGTCTTCTTCATCCGCGATAATGGCGTCGGGTTCGACATGACATACGCGGATAAACTCTTTGGCGTGTTCCAGCGTCTGCACCCCGCCGACGAGTTTGAAGGCACCGGCATCGGGCTGGCCAATGTCCGCCGCATCATCAGCCGGCACGGCGGTCAGACCTGGGCAGAGGGGGCGGTCGATCACGGCGCGACGTTTTACTTTTCACTGCCACACCTCACTCCCGCAGGCTGATTATGAGCACACTCAAACGCATACGACTGGCCGAAGACGATCCCGGAGATGTCGAATTGACCCTGGCGGCATTGGCCGAGTACCACCTGACCAATGAAATTGTCGTCGTGCACGACGGCGTGGAAGCGCTGGACGATGTGTATCGCCGGGGGCCATTCGCCGATCGGCCGCCGGGAACCCGGTGGTGATCTTGCTCGATCTCAAGGTGCCCCGACTGGATGGCCTGCAGTCTTGCGGCAACTCAAGGCCGACGAAGCCCTGCGCCGCATCCCGATCGTCACGCTGACCTCGTCGCGCGAAAACTACGATCTGGAAGAGTGCTATCAGCTGGGCGTCAACGCCTATGTCGTGAAGCCGGTGCGCTTCACCGAATTTGTCGAAGTCGTCAAAAGCCTGGGCGTGTTCTGGGCGCTGATCAATGAACCACCGCCGGACGGCGACCGGCGATCGAAAGGACTAATTTGAGATGAATAATTCGATACGGATCCTGCATCTGGAAGATGACGCGCTGGACGCGGAGCTCGTGCGGCTCACGCTCGAATCGGCGGGCATCGTTTGCCAGATCGACCGTGTTCAGAACCGTGATGAATTCACCCAGACGCTTCAGCAGGTCAAATACGACATTATCCTCGGCGATTACCGGCTGCCCACCTACGATGGTGTGTCGGCGTTGCGGCTGGCGCAAGAACTTCGACCCAATCTGCCCTTCATCTTTGTGTCCGGCACCCTGGGCGAGGGCGCGGCGATTGACGGCTTCACGCAAGGCGCCACCGATTACGTGCTCAAGCAGAATCTGTCGCGGCTTACGTCGGCGGTCCAACGTGCGCTGCGCGAGGCGGGTAATCAGCGGCTGCGCCAGCAGGCCGAAGCCGCCCTGCAGGAGCGCGTGCGGCATTCACAATCGCTCCTGCGCCTGTCCAGGCAGCTGGAACGCGCCCAGACCTATCGCGAAGTCGTCAATGCGGCGCTGGCTGAAGTGCAGACCATCATCGGCTATCAAAACCTGTGGGTCTATCTACTGACGCCAGATCGACAGTACTGCACGGCTCTGATGGCCGACGGGCAAATATCGGAAAGCATCAGGACGGGCGAAGGGATCGCGCTGCTCAAAGTGAAGGGCGACCCGATGCTCGAAGAGATCGCGGCCGCCACTCAGATCGTGATCGTAGAAGATGCCCGGCTCGACCCGCGTACCGACAAGGCCGTCGTCGCGCAGTTAGGCAACCGCACCATCGTGAACGTCCCCATCCTGATGTTCGATCAGCATCTGGGGTCGGTGGGTACCGGCTCATTCGGTGATGAAGGCGTGCGGATCCCCACCCGGTCCGAGCAAGAGTATCTGATGGCCATGGCCAGCCACATGGCTGTCTCACTCGACCGGCTGCATCTGACCGGGCAGCGCCGCCAGGCCGAAGAAGCCCTGCGCGATAGCGAGCAGAAATTCCGCAGCTTCGTCCAGGAATCTTCCGAAGGCTTCACGCTCGTCGACGAGCAGGGCACGATCATCGAGTGGAATCACGCGCGCGAGAAGATGACGGGCCTGGCGGCCAGTCAGGCGCTGGGCCGGCTGCTCTGGGATGTCCAACACGAGATGCTTCCGCCTGAATTACGAACGCCTGAACGCCGCGAGCGCACCCGACTGCTGGTGCTGGACGCGCTGCGCACCGGCCAGTCACCCCTGTTCAACAGCGCCATCGAAGCGGAGGTGCTGACCCAGGCGGGCGAACGCCGGTTCGTTCAACAAATCATTTTCCCCATCAAGACCGACCCGGGCTATCGAATCGGTTCGGTCACCAGCGACATTACCGCGCGCAAACAGGCGGAAATGCAGCTGCTGGCGAGCGAACAACTCTTCCGCGCCCTCGTTGAGAATTCGCCTGATTCCATCGCTCGCTACGACCGGACATATCGGCGCATCTACGTCAATCCTGCCATTCAACAACTGTTCAGCGGGCTGACGGAAAATGTGATCGGCGAGACGCCGGCCAGTCAGTCACCGGTGTATGCCCCGCAGGTCTACATCGATCATCTACAGCAGGTGATCGAAACCGCCACCGAAAGCACCGTGGAAATGCCCTACCGTACGCCCCGGAATGAGATGCACTGGGGCCATATGCGGTTTGTGCCGGAATTCGGTTCGGACGGCAAAGTCGCCTCGGTGCTGGCCATCGGGCGCGACATCCACGACATCAAGGAAAACGAGCGGCGCTTTCGGATGCTGGCCGAAAACTTTCCCGACTTTGTTGTTCGGTTCGACCGCGACGGTCGCCACGTCTACGTCAACCCCGCAGTTGAAAAAGCGTTCGATCTCCCGGCCACAGACCTCGTCGGCAAAACGCTGTTGGAAATACCCCGCTACAACCGGCCGGAACAGACCGCTGCGCTCCTGACGCTGATCCGCCAAGCCTTTGACGAAGGCGTCGCCAACGAAGCCGAGGCGACCTGGGATACAGAGACGGGCGAGCGTATCTTCGAGGTCCGCCATGTACCGGAGAAAGATGCCACCGGGAACGTTGTCACCGTGCTCAGTATCGCGCATGACATCACCGGGCTAAAGCGGGCCGAACGGGAACGTCTGACTCATCTTCGATTCCTGGAAAGTCTGGATCAAGTCAATCGCGCCATGCAGGGCACGAACGATCTGGAACAGATGATGCGCGAAGTCCTCGACGCGATGCTGTCGATCTTCGGGTGCGATCGGGCCTGGCTGACCTATCCATGCGATCCAGAAACGACGACGTGGCAAGTGCCGATGGAGCGGACCCGGCCCGAATACCCCGGCGTGCTCCCGATCGGGGTTGAATTACCCATCGACCCGCCTGGCGTTGAGATCTTTCGGATTCTGCGCAGCGCCGGCGGCCCGGTGAAATTCGGTCCAGGCTCAGAGCATCCAGTGCCGGACGTGATGATTCAAGCGTTCAACATCCAATCGTTTATGGCCACGGCCATCTATCCGAAGGTCGGCACACCCTGGACGTTCGGAATGCACCAGTGTTCCTATCCGCGCATTTGGCTGCCGGAAGAGGAGCGACTGTTTCAAGAGATCGGGCGGCGGCTGAGCGATACGCTGACCGGTCTGTTGATGTATCGCAACCTGCGTGAGAGCGAGCAGCGCTTCTCCACCGCCTTTCGCTTCAGCCCGATCGCGATCAGCATCATGCGGGCCGCGGATGGCCGCTTCGTCGACGTCAATAACGCGTTTGTGCAGACGTCGGGCTACACCCGCGAAGAAATCATCGGCCGGACCTCGGCTGAACTGGATCTCTGGGCCGACCCGGAACAACCGGCGTCAAGATTGCATCACCTTCAGGCTCAGGGCTTGCTTGAGGCATTCGAATTCAATCTCCGCACGCGGTCTGGGGAGATCAGGACCGGACTGAGCGCGACCGCCCAGATCGATCTGGGCGGTGAAAAGCACAACCTGTCGCTGATCCAGGACATCACCGACCGCATGCGCGCCGAAGCCCGCATCCTGCGGCTCAACCGGCTGTATGCCACGCTCAGCCAGATCAATCAAACGATCGTGCACATGCGCGATCGAGCGTTGTTGTTCGAGCAGATTTGCCGCGTGGCGGTTGAGTACGGCCAGTTCCGCCTGGCGTGGATCGGCCTGACCGACGAAGCGACCGGTCAGATCGTACCGGCGGTGTTCGCCGGCGAAGAACTGGGCTATCTGGCGATGTTGCCGAATACCTATCGCGACGAGCAGCAGGGCCGCGGGCCAACCGGCACGGCCATTCGTGAAGGGCGCTGCGTCATCTGCCAGGACATTGCCACCGATCCCGGTATGCAGCCCTGGCGTGACGCCGCCTTACAGCGCGGCTACCGGTCCTCGGCCGCGGTGCCGATCCGGCAAAATGCGCAGGTCGTCGGCGCGCTGACGGTGTATGCTGCTGAACCGCACAGCCTGGATACGGAAGATGAATCTCTGCTCGATGAAATCGGCCTGGATATTTCATTTGCGCTGGACGGGCTGGAGCAGGAAGCGCAGCGCCAACGCGCCGAAACCGAACTTAACCGGCTCAACGTCGAACTGGAACAGCGCGTCGCCGAACGGACGGCCGAACTCGCGCGCGCACACGAGCACTTGCGCGCCATTCTCGATACGGCCGGCGAAGGCGTCGTGTTCACGGATTCGCAGGGCGCCATCGAATACATCAATCCGGCGCTGGAGCGGCTCACCGGGTACACGGCCGACGAAGTCCTGGGGCGCAATCCACGCTTATGGAAGAGCGATCAAACGCCGCTGTCCACACACCAGCACATGTGGCGGGCGTTATTGCGCGGCGAAATCTGGCAGGGTGAGTTGATCAATCGGCGGAAGGATGGCGGGCTGTATGATGCGGCGCTGACCACCTCGCCCGTGACCGATCTCGACGGGCAAATCGTCGGCTACGTGGGCGTGCAGCGCGACATTACACGCCAGAAGGAACTCGATCGGCTAAAGGATCAGTTCGTCTCCAATGTCAGTCACGAACTTCGCACGCCGCTCGCCAATGTCATGCTGCACATCAGCCTGCTGACGCGCGGCCGGCCGGAGCGCCACGACATCTACCTGCGCACGCTGCAACGCGAGGCCGAACGGCTGCGCAAAATGATCGAGGATTTGCTCGATCTGTCGCGGCTCGATCGGAACGTGACGCCGATCGAGTTGGCGCCTACCGATATTCAGCAGCTGCTCGAGCCGCTCGCCCTCGATCGGGCGGCGCTGGCCGCGCAGCGCGGACTGACGCTTAAGTATGAGCCTGCGCCTGATCTGCCGCTCGCTTTAAGCGACGCCTCGAAACTCACCCAGGTCGTCTCCAACTTGCTGACCAACGCGCTGAACTACACCCCGCCCGGCGGCGAAGTCACCGTGCTGAGCGCGATGCACCGCACGACGACGCAGCAGTGGATCGCCATTACGGTGCGGGATACGGGACCGGGCATTGCGGACAAAGACCTGGCGCACTTGTTCGAGCGATTTTATCGCGGCGAGGCCGGCCGCAAAACCGATGCGCCCGGCACGGGCCTGGGGTTGGCGATCTCGCATGAGATCATAGAGCGATTGGGCGGGCGCATTACAGTGGAGAGCGAGCCGGGGCATGGCGCGGCGTTTACGGTCTGGGTGAAAGCCGATAATGACAAGGTGACAGGGTGAAGAGGTGACAGGGTGATCGTGTAAATGAGATCACGGTGTCATCCGCCGCGCTTTTCGCAGCGCGTCACCCCGTCACCTTGTCATCTTGTCACGCTTTGCCGTGCAGCAGATCGATCAAGCGGCCTAACACGCGCGCGCCGTCGGCGCGCCGAGCGTTGTGTTCGTATTCGCTGGTGGCCCACACCTTGATGCCTTTGATGAAACTGGCCGTTTCTTCAGACAACGCCCGTTCCACGTACATATCGTCGTAGTACATGGCCGCGGCCACGGGCACGCTGTTCTGTTGAAGCACGGCCCGGTTGTACAACGGCGGCCAATCGGCATCAGCGGCGAGCAGCTGCGCGGCCTCTTTCAACGGGCGCAGCGCCGCGTACTCGTCAAACATCCACGGGTAAACCATTTCGCCCGTGAACAACAGTGGCTGATCAGGTGTGTAGTCGAACTCGGGATACTCGGCGCGAATACGCTCGGCTGACCAGTTGGCGGCTGTGCCCTCGGTATAGCAGAGTTCTTGAAGGACCGCATAGATCGGACTAGGCTCGAACGGCATCAGCTGATCGTAGCCACGCAGAAAAACAAGGCTGATCTCGCGGCCCTGCGCGCCCTCGACAAACGCCTCTTCGAGCAAGTAGTGGACTTTCTCAAAGCCGTCACTTGCGCCAAAGAGCATGCCCAATTGCTGAAACCGCCGCACACTCAAGCGATCGCCGTTGGGCAGCCGCACGTCGTTGACTGCCAGATAATCGGCGATGTCGCGCACCCGCTGCACATCGTCCGGGTAACGCTTAAAGTATTTGGCGTTCTTGCCCAGTACCCGTCGATACGTGGCACGGTACACATCGTCGGGATGATGATTGATCGGCGGCAATCCGCCCGTGATGAAGGCTTCGCGCAAACCCTGCGGCGCCGCCGATAGATAATGCGTGATCACAAAGCCGCCGTAACTCTGCCCCAGCGCACTCCACGCCCGATCGCCGATCAACTCCCGGCGGATCGCGTCAGCATCTCGCACGATGTTGTCGGCGCGGAAGTGCTTCAGGTAGGCCGCCTGCCGATCGGGTGTGAGACGCGCGAGGGTTTGATGAGTGATCGGGCTGCTGCGGCCGGCGCCGCGTTGATCGAGCAGCAGCACGCGATAGTCTTTGATCGCGCGCATGATCCACTCCATCGTCGTTTCGGGACGCGGCGAGCCGAAGCCCGGCCCGCCTTGAAAAAAGATCAGCCACGGCAAGTCGGCGCGTTCGTGATCGGGCGAGACGACTTCGCGCGCAAAGACCGTCAGCGGGCCGTCGGCGGGCCGCGCGTAATCGATCGGGAGGGTGAAAGTATGATCGGTGAGGACGAGGCCGGGAATCCGATGGGTAATCGTGCGCATGTGCTCCTTAACGAACATCAGAGGCGGCTCCCATGCCGCCGGGCCGGCGGCATGGG